>NZ_JAJSYW010000013.1:0-68425 GCF_036815005.1 Streptomyces sp. IBSBF 2435
GCGTCGTACTGCCCCCGCCGCCGGACCGGACTTCCGTTGCGCCGCCCCCGGCACGGACCCCCGCTCCTTCGCCTGCCCCGCCGCGTCAGGCCGTTCCCGCACCGGCGGCCCCGGAGCGGCCGGATTCCAGGAGCGTGGCCATCGACCGGGGGCACGGCAATGAGCTGAACATCAAGCTGGCCGGTTTCGCGCCGGGCGCGGAGGTGACGGTCTCCGTGTACACCGACACCAGCGCCTCCGGCGGTCCCGCGGGCCAGAAATCCGTCTCCGTCAAGGACGACGGGACCTGCGAATTCGGCGCCTTCCCGATGGACGCCCACGGGGCCTATTGGGTGGTCGCGGACGGCGTCCGGTCGAACTCCTATCAATGGGCGGGGAAATGACAACCGGTGAACGCCCGTCCGCCGACCGCCGCACCGGGGTCAGACCGCCTCGTTGCTCGCCTCGGCCGTGGCCTGCTCGATGTGGTCGCGCACCCGGTGTTCCGGCAGCCGGCACCGCAGGGCCAGCAGGTAGACGGCCGCGGCCAGCGCGAGATTGACCACGAAGCCCCAGCCGAGGCCGATCCAGCCGCGCCCGCCGTCGTAGTCGCCGGCCCAGCTGGTCAGGGCCAGGCCGCCGAGCCAGGGCAGCGTCCAGGTCGCGCCCGCCTTCCAGTCCAGCTGCGGGCTCGTGCCCCGGGCGGCCAGCTCCAGGACCACGAGCAGCACGAAGCCGATGCCTATGGTCGCGAACAGCTTCCAGTTGGTGTTCCAGCCGGCCCAGTAGA
The DNA here is from genome assembly GCF_036815005.1 of Streptomyces sp. IBSBF 2435. Lineage (NCBI taxonomy): Bacteria > Bacillati > Actinomycetota > Actinomycetes > Kitasatosporales > Streptomycetaceae > Streptomyces > Streptomyces sp. IBSBF 2435. Next base: position 770 of record NZ_JAJSYW010000013.1, read on the forward strand.
CGATCAGGTTCGCGGAGTACAGCCCCAGGAAGGGGATCAGGTCGCCGCCGGGCACCTTGAAGGGCCGCTCGTGGTCGGGTATCTGGCGGCGCATCGCGGCCAGCACCAGCGGCCCCGAGCCGAAGGACAGCACCGTCGCGGACGTGATGAAGCCGACAAGCTGCTGCCAGCTGGGGAAGGGCAGGAAGACCACCAGGCCGAGCACGAACGTCACCACCAGGCTGACCAGCGGCGCCCCCCGCCTGGTGGTGCTCGCCAGGACCTGGGGCGCGTTGCCGTTGCGGGCCATGGCGTACGAGATACGGGCTGTGACCGTCGTGTAGATCAGGCCGGTGTCGGCCGGGGAGATCACCGCGTCGGCGTACAGCAGATACGCCAGCCATCCGAGGCCGATGGCGCTGGCGATGGCCGCGAGCGGGCCGAAGTCGTCGGCGAACTCCAGGTTCAGCCAGCCGCCCGAGGACGCCAGGTCGTGCCCGGGCACCGAGCCCAGGAAGGCGACCTCCAGCATGATGTAGATCACGGCGGTCAGCAGCACGGAGCCGATGATCGCGAACGGCACATTGCGCCGCGGGTTGTCCGTCTCGCCCGCCAGCTCCACCGCCTGCCGGAAGCCGAGGAAGGAGAAGGTGATGCCGGCCGTCGAGATGGCGGTGAAGACGCCCTTGGCGCCGCCGGGCGCGAATCCGCCGTACTGGGACGCGGTGAAGTTGTGGCCGTGGAAGGCGGTGATCAGGAAGGCCGCGATCACCAGCAGGATGATCCCCAGCTTCCACCACACCAGCACATTGTTGACCCGCGCGAACCAGCGGATGCCGAAGTAGTTCAGCGCCACGAAGAAGGCCATGGCCACGACCGCGACCGCGTACCCCAGGCCGGTCAGCGTGTACGCCCCCGACGCGTGGTGGTCGGTGAAGTGCGCCCACCGGGTCGCGTACTGGAGCGCGCCCTCCACCTCGATGGGTGCCACGGTGGCCGCGGCGACCCAGGTGATCCACCCCATGGTGTAGCTGGCGAAGGAGCCGAAGGACAGGTGCGGGAAGCGCACCACACCGCCCGAGACCGGGAACATCGTGCCGAGTTCGGCGAAGCACAGGCCGATCAGCAGGATCATGACCGCCGCGATCGCCCAGGAGAAGATCGACGCGGGACCGGCCACCTTCGCCGCGTTGAGGGCGCCGAAAAGCCAGCCGGAACCGATGATCGAGCCGACACCGGCAAAGAGCAGGCTGACCCTGCCCATGTCCCGGCGCAGCCTGGGGGCGCCTTCCGGCGACCCGCCCGCCGACCCCTCCGTACGCCCTGACACCGTCGTCATGCGTTCCCCCTTCCCGCCGTGCAGGCCGCGGGCCGCCGGACGGCCTGCGCTGCCTTCACCTGGCGGCCTGCCCGGAGATCTGCCGGGCATGCCGGGGGCGGCGGCGAGGACTTACTCCTGCTGCGGAATGGTCGCCGTCTCCAGGAAGAACTGGTCGATGCTGCGGACCGACTGCAGGAAGTCGTCCAGATTGACCGGCTTGGTCACGTACGCGTTGGCGTGCCGCTGGTAGGCCGCGCTCACGTCGGCCGGGGTGGCCGAGGTGGTGAGCACCACAACGGGGATGGTGCACAGGTCGTCGTCCTCCTTGAGGACGGCGAGCAGCTCACGGCCGTTCATCCGCGGCATGTTCAGGTCGAGCACGATCAGGTCGGGCCGCGGGTTGGCCGGGGAGCGCAGGTACTCCAGCGCCTCGACGCCGTCGTCGGCCCGCCCGATGGCGCGGGCGATACCGCGGTCGGTCAGGGCCTCCTCGATCAGCAGCGCGTCGGCGGGGTCGTCCTCGACGAGGAGCACGTGGTAAGCGCGGTGGGGTACAAGGGCGTTCACTGTGGTGCTCCTGTTGCTCTGGGCGGGGATCGGACGGGAGGGCGGTCGTGCGGTGAAGACCAGTCCTGGCCAGCGTCGGCGGGCGCCCTGGCGCGTGATGCCCCAGGCCCGCCCGAGATCGGGATAGGTGGCGCCGCCGAGGGCGGCGGCGGAGGCGGCGTGTGTGGCGCGGCTCTCAACCGCACGCAGGATGTAGGACAGCGCCTGGAGCCGGGCGAGCGCCTCCGCGGCGCGTTCGTCCGACGGGCTCCCGCCGCGGGGCGGCGTACCCTGTCCTGAGCCTGGATGGGGGGTCTGCCGGTCGTGCAGAGCCTCGGTGGCAAGCCACCGCGCAAGATCGTCCACCGCCTGCTCGGCGAGCGAACTGAGCTGGTCGTGGCCGCTGTGGAGAGTGGGAGGCTTGCCGGACACCACTGGACTATATGCAGTCGCCTGTGCGCCTGACAACCAGTGTTGTCCTGCGGGTACGATGGCGCGGCCGAAGCGGGCCGCGGTGAGAAACGCCGGGGTCGTCCCGCCGTTTGGCAGGGGGCACGTGCGTGAGGGGGTGTGATGGCGATGGCAGGCAGGACACGAGGGCAGACCCCCGGAAATGAGGGGAGGACGCCGATGGCGGGCTGGACGACGCGGCGCTGGCTGTCGACCGGTGTGGCCGCGGCCCTGGTGGTGCTGCTGGCGCTCGGCGCGGCGGGCGGCTGGGTGCTGGCCCGCTCCTCGACCCTGTCCGGCCGGGTGATCGATGTCGACACCCCGGCGCTCGTCGCCGCGGTACGGCTGGAAGGCGCGCTGACCGATCAGGAGACCGGTGTACGGGGCTACGGGCTGGCCGGCCAGTCGATCTTCCTCAGCCCGTACCACACCGGTGCCGACAATCAGCGCAAGTACACCGGACAGCTGCGCGCCCTGATCGGCGGCAACCGTGCCGCCGTCGCCGACCTGGACGAACTCGACCGGCGCATGGAGCAGTGGCAGCAGCGGGTGGGCCGCCCGGTGGCCACCGCACCGTCCGGCGCCCCGGTCGCCCTGGCCGCGCAGCGCGCCGACGAGGGCAAACGCGACTTCGACAGCGTCCGCGAGGCCTCCGCGCACCTCCAGCAGACCCTCCAGCGCCACCGCGACCACTCCCGCGCCGACCTGCGCTCCACCGGGGTCCTGCGCAACTGGATCTTCGTGCTGATCGCCGGCGTGATCCTGGCGCTGACCGCCGCGGTCTTCGCCGGACTGCGCCGGGGCGTCACCCGGCCCCTCGAACACCTGTCGAGCGACGTGCGCCTGGTCGCCGCCGGACGGTTCGACCACCCGGTCGACCCCATGGGCCCGGCCGACCTGCGGCAGCTCGCCGCCGACGTGGAGTCGATGCGCGGCCGGCTGGTGCACGAACTGGAGTTCACCGACAGGGCCCGGCTCCAGCTCGACGAGCAGGCCACCGATCTGCGCCGGTCGAACGCCGAGCTGGAGCAGTTCGCCTACGTGGCCTCGCACGACCTCCAGGAACCGCTGCGCAAGGTCGCCAGCTTCTGCCAGCTGCTCCAGCGCCGCTACGCCGAGCAGCTCGACGACCGCGCCGGGCAGTACATCGGCTTCGCGGTCGACGGCGCCAACCGGATGCAGACCCTCATCAACGACCTGCTGGCCTTCTCCCGGGTCGGGCGGCTGCACACCGAGTCGTCCTCGGTGGACCTGGAGGCGCTGTTCAAACGCACCGCCGACGTCCTGAGCATGGCGGCGGAGGACTCCGGCACAGAGCTGAGCCACGACCCGCTGCCCGAGGTCACCGGCGACCCCACCCAGCTGGGGATGCTCTTCCAGAACCTGCTGTCCAACGCGATCAAATTCCGCAGCCCGGACCGCACGCCGCAGGTCCGGCTGACCGCCGGCTACGACGAGGACGACGGCCTGTGGCACTTCGCGGTGGTCGACAACGGCATCGGCATCTCGCCCGAGTTCGCCGAGCAGGTCTTCGTCATCTTCCAGCGGCTGCACACCCGGGAGAGCTACCCCGGCAACGGCATCGGCCTGGCACTCTGTAAGAAGATCGTCGAATTCCACGGCGGGACCATCGGGATCGATCCCGAACACAGCCCCGGAACTCGTATCACCTTCACACTGCCAGGTTCGGCGCCAGCCGCGGTCGCCGCCGTGGCCGAGGAGACCCAGCGGTGAAGCAGGCAGAATTCGATCCGGCGTACGCGCCGGGCGATACCCGACTCCGGATCCTGCTCATCGAGGACGACGCCGGGGACGCGCTGCTGGTCGAGGAGTATCTCGCCGACACCACGCTGGCGGTCGATCTGCACTGGGTGCAGAATCTCGCCGACGGCATGGCCGAAGCGGCCCGCAGGACACCCGACTGCGTCCTGCTCGACCTGCACCTGCCCGACGCCATGGGCCTCGGCGCGGTACGCCGGATGCAGGCCGCGTGCCCGCCGGCCGCCGTCATCGTGCTGACCGGACTTGCCGAGGACCACGCGGGACCCGAGGCCGTGGCCTCGGGCGCGCAGGACTACCTGGTCAAGGGATCGGTCAACGGCGAACTCCTGGACCGCGCGGTCCGCTACGCCGTCCACCGCAAGCAGGCCGAGCAGACCGCCGCGCAGCTGCGGGTCAACCAGCAGCGGGCGCAGGAGAACCGGCGCCTGGAGCGGGGACTGCTGCCGGTGCCGATGCTCACCGCGGGCTCACCGGTCGTCCCGACGTCCTGCTATCTGCCCGGCCGCGCCGGGGCGCTGCTGGCCGGGGACTTCCTCGACGTCGTGGAGACCGCGGACGGCACGGTCCACGCCGTCATAGGGGACGTCAGCGGCCACGGGCCGGACGAGGCCGCGATCGGGGTGTGCCTGCGCATCGCCTGGCGCACCCTGATCCTCGGCGGCCACCGGAACGGCGAGCTGCTCGCCCTCATGGAGCGGATCCTGGTCGCCGAGCGCACCTACTCGGCGATGTTCGCCACCGTCGCGACGCTCTCCATCGATCCCGCCGCGGGCCGGGCCGACATCACCCTCGCGGGCCACGAGACGCCCCTGCTGGTCGAGGCCGGGACCGCGACCCCGGTGGACTCCCGGCCCGGCATCGCGCTCGGCCTGCTGCCGGGCACCGAGGACTGGCACACCACACCGGTCAAGCTCCCCGCGGCGGGCGCGCTGCTGCTGCACACCGACGGCCTGACCGAGGGGCACGCGGGCAGCGGTCCCGACCGGCTCGGCACGGACGGACTGATCTCGGTCATCGGGGCGGCTCCCTCCGCGCACGGCCAGGACCTCATCGACCATCTGACCAGCGTCACCCGCGACCTCGACGCGGGCCGCCACCTGGACGACATCGCCGTACTGCTGCTGACCTGGGACTTCGCCCACCGCGTCCCGGCGCCCAGGAGCCGGTGACGCGGAGCGCGGCGGGGCGGCCGCCCGCGGTGCCTGCCTGAGGAGACCGGGGGCGCCGCAGCGGCGGCCCGGGGCTCCGGGCCGCCGGAATCGCCGAGTTGTCCACAGGCTCCGCCACGGCCTTCGCGGGCGGACCTCCCGGCTCGGTACGATTCACCGTGCGGCGACCGCTCGCCGCACAGCCCCGTACGGCCTCAGTCAGGAGCAGACCGGTGTCAGACCTCCGTGTGATCATCAAACGCGATTCCGCCGAACCGGAAGAGCGGACGGTCACGACGGGCACGACCGCGGCCGAGCTGTTCCAGGGGGAGCGCTCGGTGGTCGCCGCCCGGATCGGCGGCGACCTCAGGGACCTGGCCGCCGCGGTGGCGGACGGCGACGAGATCGAGCCGGTCGACATCACCAGCGAGGACGGGCTGAACATCCTGCGGCACTCCACCGCGCACGTCATGGCGCAGGCCGTGCAGGAGCTGTTCCCCGAGGCCAAGCTGGGCATCGGGCCGCCGGTCAAGGACGGCTTCTACTACGACTTCGACGTCGACAAGCCCTTCCACCCCGACGACCTCAAGGCCATCGAGCGGAAGATGCAGGAGATCCAGAAGCGCGGCCAGCGCTTCTCGCGCCGGGTCGTCACCGACGAGCAGGCCCGCGACGAACTGGCCGCCGAGCCGTACAAACTGGAGCTGATCGGCCTCAAGGGCTCCTCGGCCACCAGCGAGGACGGCGCCGACGTCGAGGTGGGCGCAGGCGAGCTGACCATCTACGACAACCTGGACGCGAAGTCCGGCGAGCTGTGCTGGAAGGACCTCTGCCGCGGCCCGCACCTGCCGACCACCCGCAACATCCCGGCGTTCAAGCTGATGCGCAATGCCGCCGCCTACTGGCGGGGCAGCGAGAAGAACCCGATGCTCCAGCGGATCTACGGCACCGCGTGGCCCACCAAGGAAGAGCTCAAGGCGCATCTGGACTTCCTGGAGGAGGCCGCCAAGCGCGACCACCGCAAGCTCGGCTCCGAGCTGGACCTCTTCTCCATCCCCGAGCAGATCGGCTCGGGCCTGGCCGTCTTCCACCCCAGGGGCGGCATCATCCGCCGGGTCATGGAGGACTACTCGCGCCGCCGGCACGAGGAGGAGGGGTACGAGTTCGTCTACACCCCGCACGCCACCAAGGGCACGCTGTTCGAGATCTCCGGGCACCTGGACTGGTACGCCGACGGCATGTACCCGCCCATGCAGCTGGACGAGGGCACGGACTACTACCTCAAGCCCATGAACTGCCCGATGCACAACCTGATCTTCGACGCGCGCGGCCGTTCCTACCGCGAACTGCCGCTGCGGCTCTTCGAGTTCGGCACCGTCTACCGCTACGAGAAGTCCGGCGTCGTGCACGGCCTGACCCGCGCGCGCGGCTTCACCCAGGACGACGCTCACATCTACTGCACCAAGGAGCAGATGGCCGACGAGCTGGACTCGACGCTGACCTTCGTGCTCAACCTGCTGCGGGACTACGGGCTCACCGACTTCTACCTGGAGCTGTCCACCAAGGACCCGGAGAAGTACGTCGGCTCGGACGAGGCGTGGGAGGAGGCCACCGAGACCCTGCGCCGGGTGGCCGAGAAGCAGGGCCTGCCGCTGGTCCCCGACCCGGGCGGCGCCGCCTTCTACGGGCCGAAGATCTCCGTCCAGACCCGGGACGCGATCGGCCGCAGCTGGCAGATGTCGACCGTGCAGCTCGACTTCAACCTGCCCGAGCGCTTCGACCTGCAGTACACCGCTCCGGACGGCTCCCGGCAGCGCCCCGTCATGATCCACCGGGCGCTGTTCGGCTCGATCGAGCGGTTCTTCGCGGTGCTGCTGGAGCACTACGCGGGCGCCTTCCCCGCCTGGCTCGCCCCGGTGCAGGCGGTCGGCATCCCCATCGGCGACGCGCATGTGCCGTATCTGCGGGAATTCGCCGGTGAGGCCAAGCGCCGCGGGCTGCGGGTCGAGGTGGACGCGTCCTCGGACCGGATGCAGAAGAAGATCCGCACGCACCAGAAGCTGAAGGTGCCGTTCATGATCATCGTCGGCGACGAGGACATGACCAACGGCACGGTCTCCTTCCGCTACCGCGACGGCTCGCAGGAGAACGGCGTCCCGCGCGACCAGGCGCTGGCCAAGCTGGTCGACGTCGTGGAGCGCCGGGTCCAGGTCTGACCGCCGGCCCGACAGCTGCCCCCGTGCCTCAGCGGCCCGGGGGCAGCTCGCCCTCGCGGGCGAACACCTGGTAGAGCCAGGAGGAGAAGGAGCCGGTCACCGCGCCCAGCAGGGCCAGGCCCATCACCATCAGGAAGGCCGCGATGACCCGGCCGAGCGGGGTGACCGGGGTGACATCGCCGTAGCCGACCGTGGTGAGCGTCTCGCAGGTCCACCAGGTGGCGTCGCCGAAGGTGCGGATGGTCGCCCCGGGGGCGTACCGCTCCTGCTGGTAGACCGCGAGCGCCCCGGAGAAGCCGATCAGCACCGCCGTCATGCCCGCGTACGCGATCACCCGGGCGTACAGGCTCAGCCGCGGTTCCTCGCGGCGGCGCTGGAGGACCTCGTAGAGGTGCACCACGCGCAGCGGGCGCAGCAGCGGCAGCAGCAGGACGACGGTGTCGAGCAGGTGGTCGCGCACATAGCGGGGGCCGAAACGGCGGCCGGCCAGCCGCAGCCGGTGCAGGTAGTCCACCAGGAAGACGGCCCAGGCGAAGCCCAGCAGGCCCAGCAGCACCGCGTGCCAGGCCGAGGGCAGCCCGGGGGTCAGCACATGCGCCGCGTAGGCGCCGAGGTAGAGCAGCGACATCAGGAACAGCGGGATCTCGCTGCGGTTCTCCCACCGGGTCAGCCGGCCTCCGTCGTCGTCCATCCGGCCAGGATCTCGGTACGCCCCCGGCGGCAGGCCCGGCGACACGCTCCGGGCGGTCGAAGTCCTATGCTGATCCGCATGACGAGTGAGCCGGAACACGGGCAGGGAGCGGGGGTACCGGACGCCTTCCAGCGGCTGTGGACCCCGCACCGCATGGCGTACATACAGGGCGAGAACAAGCCCACAGGTCCCGGCGCCGGTGACGGGTGCCCCTTCTGCGAGATCCCGGCCGAGTCGGACGAGGACGGGCTCGTCATCAGCCGCGGCGCGCACGTCTACGCGGTGCTGAACCTCTACCCGTACAACAGCGGGCATCTGATGGTGGTCCCGTACCGCCATGTCGCGGACTACACCGAGCTGGACCCGGCGGAGACCGTGGAGCTGGCCGAGCTGACCAAGCGGGCGATGACCGCGCTGCGGGCCGCCTCGGGGGCGCAGGGCTTCAACATCGGGATGAACCAGGGCGGGGCGGCCGGCGCCGGGATCGCCGCCCACCTGCACCAGCACGTGGTGCCGCGCTGGGGCGGCGACGTGAACTTCATGCCGGTCGTCGGCGCCACCAAAGTGCTGCCGCAACTGCTCGCCGACACCCGCAAGATGCTCGCGGACGCCTGGCCGCACTGACCGCCGCGCCGCGGCCGGCCGGGAACCCCCGGCCGGCGACGGCGGAGCCGCCAGCGTCTAGGCGTCGTACGCGTCGGCCTTCTTGGGCTCCGCGCTCTGGACCTGGCCGCTGAGCGCCATCGAGCGGCTGCTGAAGTGCGAGGTGTCCACGCCGTTCTCCGCCATGACCTGGATCGCGGCGGCGTGCACCGCCCGCAGCACCGGCGTCGCCGTACGCAGCGCGTCGTCGGCCATGAAGCGGTGCGGCCACGGCTTGTCCACCCAGGTGTGGCGCAGCCCGAACGGCTCGGGCAGCGACAGGGTGCCGCCGAGGTGGTCGAGGACGGAGGGGAACCAGGTCAGCGGCGCCCGGGCGGCGAGCCTGACCACCTCGCCCGAGTCGATCAGCGGCAGCTGGACGGTCCTGGTCTCCCAGAACTTGACCGACTTGCTGACCGTCTTGGACTTGCCGGGCGGCCCCGAGGTGAACAGCGAGTTCACCGGGCCGAGCGCGTGCGCGGTGACGTCCACCCGCAGGGTGTGGGCGAGCACCGTCACGGTCACCATCAGCGTGATGACGAGGTTGCCCTCCCACAGGGTGAACTGGATGCCCAGGTAGTGCCGGTTGCCCTTGCCGAACTGCTGGGTGTTGCAGATCCGCTGGACCTCGAAGTCCTTGACGGTGAAGCCGTCGACCTCGGGTCCTGTCGGGCGGGAGATGCTGCCGGCGCCCTCACCCACGGGGACCACCACCCAGTGCCGTATCGACGGCTTGGTGAAGCCGCCGGTGTGCAGCGGGGTGCGCTCCAGCATGCGCAGCCGGTCGTGGATCGCCCGGATCACGTCCCAGCTGCGGAAGGGGTTGATGTCGGTGACACCCTCCGCGGGGATCAGCTCCTCGGCCATGTGCCAGGCGCCCCAGCGGCTGCCCATGCCCAATATGCCCTTGGGGCCCGCGTAGAAGACGACATTGCTGCGCTGCTCCGCCGAGAGCTTCACCAGCGACTGCCGCAGGGTCTCGGCACGCACCTGGTTGGGGTTGCGGGGGACCGCCTCGGGGATCTTGGCGCCGACCCCGGACCCGGCGACCAGGCCGCCCCAGCGGTCGCGCAGGTCCTTCGCGGTGTGCTCGCAGATCCGCTTGGCCCAGAACCAGCCGATGACCGGGGCGATCATCATCACCCGGAAATACTGCTGCCAGAAGCCGGAGAAAGGCGGCTTGATCGCGAACAGCGCGGCCAGTACGACCATGACGGCGATGACGGCGCCGCCCAGGGCGCCGTAGCGGTTGCCGCTCGCCTTGAGGCTGGCCAGCGACCTGCGCAGCTGGAAGGCGCCGAGCCAGAGCAGCACACCGGGCAGGAAGAGCACCCCGAACGCGCCCATGAGCACGGTCAGCTTGGTGTCGCGCTCCTGCCGGATGCGGTTGGCGGCCAGGCAGTGCTCGACGACGGTCTGCGGCTCCACGCCGAAGGACTGCACGAGCTGATTGCGGGCACCGCCGAGCATGCGGACCTGTACGGCGCGGGCGAAGGCCTCGCCGAGGTTGGGCTCGAAGAGCGAGAGCCTCGGCGGCTTGGCCGAGGCCGCCTCGTTGATGGCTATCAGCGCGGCGACCGGCGAGTCGCGGTAGGCCGCGGACGCCAGCGCCTGCGTGGCGCCGGTCTCGCCGTCGGTGCCCGTCAGCGGGACCTGCGCCCCCGGGCTGAAATCGAACCCGTCCGTCACCGAAGCCCCCAGTCCGCCGTTACGCCCGCCACCACGCGGCTCCGACCGGCCCATTCCCCGCCGGAGCACGCATCACACGTTCGGAGCAGTCACCAGATTAGCGGCGCAGCGGCCCGCAGGTGCCGTGAGCCGCCGATCGTCCGTCAATGTGCATACCCCCGTGGGGGGGGGGGGGGGGGGGGGGGGGGGGGGGGGGGGGGGGGGGGGGGGGGGNCGCAAGGTGCGTGGAGCCGCCTTTGGTCGGTAAATGTGGGGGCCCCCGGGGGGGGGCCCCCCCCCCCCCAGGTCCCGCCCAGCCTTCGCACAGGCCTTGCCGGAGGCCCCCGCGCCGGCCCGGCGGAAGGCCCGCGAAGGCGTCCCGGGAGACCGCGTACAGGCGAGGCGGCCTCGACGGCGCCCGCGGTCTTCCGACCCTCCCGTGACCGCCAGGTCGCGTCCATACGTGGTGACATGGCCGGTCGGCGCGGCCCGCTGTTCGACCGGCGGCGGCGGCCCCGGCGGTGCCTGGCGCTCCGGCCGCGCGGCGGCTGGCTACGATGGGCCATCCGGCGGCGGTCTCGGGGCCGCCGCGATCACATCCTCCGACCCGTCGGGAAGGCCATGCTGAACAAGTACGCGCGTGCGTTCTTCACGCGTGTTCTCACGCCGTTCGCCTCATTTCTCCTGCGCAAGGGGGTCAGTCCCGACACGGTGACCCTGATCGGCACCGCGGGAGTGATGGCAGGTGCGCTGGTCTTCTACCCCAGGGGCGAGTTCTTCTGGGGCACCGTCGTCATCACCCTGTTCGTGTTCTCCGACCTCGTCGACGGCAACATGGCCCGGCAGGCCGGCGTCTCCAGCCGCTGGGGCGCCTTCCTGGACTCCACCCTCGACCGGGTCGCCGACGCGGGCATCTTCGGCGGCCTGGCCATGTGGTACGCGGGCAGGGGCGACAACCTCGCGCTGTGCGCGGTGGCCATCTTCTGCCTGGCCAGCGGCCAGGTCGTGTCGTACACCAAGGCCCGCGGCGAGGCCATCGGCCTGCCCGTCAACGTCAACGGCCTGGTCGAGCGCGCCGAACGGCTGGTCGTCACGCTGGTGCTGTGCGGCTTCTCCGGGCTGCACAAATTCGGCGTGCCCGGCATCCAGTACCTGCTGCCGATCGCGCTGTGGGCGGTCGCCGCGGGCAGCCTGGTCACCCTGATCCAGCGGGTGGTGACCGTGCGCCGGGAGTCCGCGGAGGCGGACGCGGCACTGGCCGAGCAGAGGAGCGGCGTGTGAAGGAGCGCCTGATCGACAGCCTGTACGGAGCGGGCTGGGGCGCGGTCAAGACGCTGCCGGAACCCGCGGCCCGCGCACTGGGCCGCACCGTCGCCGACGCGGCCTGGCGGCGGCGCGGCAAGGGGGTGCAGCGGCTGGAGTCCAATCTGGCCCGGGTGGTGCCGGACGCCGACCAGGCGCGGCTGCGCGAGCTGTCCAGGGCCGGCATGCGCTCCTACCTGCGGTACTGGATGGAGTCCTTCCGGCTGCCGGCCTGGAGCAGGGACCGGGTCAGGGCCGGCTTCGAACCCGCCGACGTGCACTACCTGACCGGCGGCCTCGCGGCGGGCAACGGGGTCGTCCTCGCGCTGCCGCACATGGCCAACTGGGACCTGGCGGGCGTCTGGGTCACCACCAAGCTGGAGACGCCCTTCGCCACCGTCGCCGAGCGCCTCAAGCCCGAGTCGCTCTACGACCGCTTCGTCGCCTACCGCGAAGGCCTCGGCATGGAGGTGCTGCCGCACACCGGGGGCAGCGCGTTCGGCACCCTGGCCCGCCGGCTGCGCGACGGCGGCCTGGTCTGCCTGGTCGCCGACCGCGACCTGTCCGCGTCCGGCGTCGAGGTCGACTTCTTCGGCGAGAAGACCCGGATGCCGGCCGGACCCGCGCTGCTCGCCCAGCAGACCGGCGCACTGCTGCTGCCGGTCACCCTGTGGTACGACGACTCACCCGTGATGCAGGGCCGGGTGCACCCGCCGGTCGCGGTGCCCGACAGCGGGAACCGCGCCGAGCGCACCGCCGTGATGACGCAGGCGCTCGCCGACGCGTACGCCTCCGGGATCGCCGAGCACCCGCAGGACTGGCACATGCTGCAGCGGCTCTGGCTGGCCGACCTGGCTCCCCGGGCGGCCGACAGTCCGCCGCCCGCGGCGGCCGACCGCACCGGAACGGGGACAGCGTGAGGATCGGGATCGTCTGCCCGTACTCCTGGGACGTCCCCGGCGGGGTCCAGTTCCACATCAGGGACCTCGCCGAGCACCTGGTCGCGCTCGGCCACCACGTCTCCGTACTGGCGCCCGCCGACGACGAGACCCCGCTGCCGCCCTACGTCGTCTCGGCCGGCCGCGCGGTCCCGGTGCCCTACAACGGCTCGGTGGCCCGGCTGAACTTCGGCTTCCTGTCCGCCGCCCGGGTCAGGCGCTGGCTGCACGACGGCGCCTTCGACGTCGTCCACATCCACGAGCCGACCTCCCCCTCGCTCGGGCTGCTCGCCTGCTGGGCCGCGCAGGGGCCGATCGTGGCCACCTTCCACACCTCCAACCCGCGCTCGCGGGCGATGATCGCCGCGTACCCGATCCTGCAGCCCGCGCTGGAGAAGATCAGGGCGCGCATCGCGGTCAGCGAGTACGCCAGGCGCACCCTGGTCGAGCACCTGGGCGGCGACGCGGTCGTCATCCCCAACGGCGTCGACGTCGGCTTCTTCGCCCGCGCCGAGCCGCGCAAGGAGTGGCAGGGCGACACCATCGGCTTCATGGGCCGGATCGACGAGCCCCGCAAGGGCCTGCCGGTGCTGATGCGCGCGCTGCCGGCGATCCTCGCCGAGCGCCCGCAGACCCGGCTGCTGGTCGCCGGCCGCGGCGACGCGGAGGAAGCCGTCGCCCCGCTGCCCGAGCCGATGCGCGGCCGGGTCGAATTCCTCGGCATGGTCAGCGACGAGGACAAGGCGCGGCTGCTGCGCAGCGTCGACCTGTACGTGGCGCCCAACACCGGCGGCGAGTCCTTCGGCATCATCCTGGTCGAGGCGATGTCGGCCGGAGCGCCCGTGCTGGCCAGCGACCTCGACGCCTTCGCGCAGGTGCTCGCGCAGGGCGAGGCGGGGGAGCTGTTCGCCAACGAGGACGCCGGCGCGCTGGCGACCGCCGCCCTGCGGCTGCTCGCCGACCCGGAGCGCCGCACCGCGCTCAGCGGCCGGGGCCGCGCGCACGTACGGCGCTTCGACTGGTCGTCGGTCGGCGCGGACATCCTGTCGGTCTACGAGACCGTCGCCGACGGCGCCGCCCATGTCGCCACCGACGAACGCACCAGGCTGCGCGGCTTCTTCGGCCCCGCACGCAGGTAGCCTTGCCGCCCGTGACCACCACCATCATCTGGATCGCGGTGGCGCTCGTCGCCGTCGGCCTGTACCTGAGCTGGACTGCGGGGCGCCTGGACCGGCTGCACGCCCGTATCGACGCGGCCCGCGCCGCCCTGGACGCCCAGCTGCTGCGGCGGGCCTCGGTCGCGCAGGAGCTGGCGACCGCCGGGGTGCTCGACCCGGCGGCGTCCATCGTGCTGTACGAGTCCGCGCACGCCGCCAGGCAGGCCGAGCCCGACCAGCGGGAAGTGGCCGAGAGCGAACTGAGCCAGGCGCTGCGCGCCGTCTTCCCCGACCTGGAGGCGGTCGGCGAGGTGCGCGGGGCGCCTGGCGGGACCGCGGCGATCGGCGAGCTGACCCAGGCGGTGCGCAAGGTGCCGATGGCGCGGCGCTTCCACAACGACGCGGTCCGCGCCGCCCGCGCCGTCCGCGAGCACCGGCTGGTGCGCTGGCTGCGCCTCGCCGGGCACGCGCCCTTCCCGCCGGCCTTCGAGATGGACGACGAGCCGCCTCCGCCGCTGACCACGGAGGGCGCGGGCGCCCGGTGAGCAGTACGCCGACCGGTACGCGCGACGGTGCGGCCGGGGCTACGGTACGGGTGCCGACGGGAGCCACCCGCGGCGAATTGGCCCTTTTCCGCCGCCCCCCGTGGCCGGAAGATGGCATTGGCCCTGGTGGTAAGCCGGGGCGACAACCGCCGTTCACCAGCGAGTGAGGTCACCGTGTCCACCACACCGTCCACCGCAAGCAGCCCCGAGACCGGCACCGCGCGCGTCAAGCGCGGCATGGCCGAGCAGCTCAAGGGCGGTGTGATCATGGACGTCGTCACACCCGAGCAGGCCAGGATCGCCGAGGACGCCGGAGCCGTCGCGGTCATGGCGCTGGAGCGGGTGCCCGCCGACATCCGCAAGGACGGCGGCGTGGCCCGGATGTCCGACCCCGACATGATCGACGGCATCATCGCCGCCGTGTCCATCCCGGTGATGGCCAAGTCCAGGATCGGCCACGTGGTCGAGGCCCAGGTGCTCCAGGCGCTGGGCGTGGACTACATCGACGAGTCCGAGGTGCTGACCCCGGCCGACGAGGTCAACCACTCCGACAAGTGGGCCTTCACCACCCCCTTCGTCTGCGGCGCCACGAACCTCGGTGAGGCGCTGCGCCGGATCGCCGAGGGCGCGGCCATGATCCGCTCCAAGGGCGAGGCCGGCACCGGCAACGTGGTGGAGGCGGTCCGCCACCTGCGGCAGATCAAGGGCGAGATCGCCCGCCTCAAGGGCCTGGACAACAACGAGCTGTACGCGGCGGCCAAGGACCTGCGCGCCCCTTACGAGCTGGTCAGGGAGGTCGCCGAGCTGGGCAAGCTGCCCGTCGTACTGTTCTCGGCCGGCGGTGTCGCCACTCCCGCGGACGCGGCCCTGATGCGTCAGCTCGGTGCCGAGGGCGTCTTCGTCGGCTCCGGCATCTTCAAGTCCGGCGACCCGGCCAAGCGCGCCGCGGCCATAGTCCGCGCCACCACCTTCTTCGACGACCCCAAGGTCATCGCGGACGCCTCCCGCAACCTCGGCGAGGCCATGGTCGGCATCAACATCGACACCCTCCCCGAGTCCGAGCACTACGCCAACCGCGGCTGGTAAGCACCGATGCCCCGTCCCACCATCGGCGTGCTCGCCCTCCAGGGCGACGTACGCGAACACCTCACGGCGCTGGCCGCGGCGGACGCCGCGGCCAGCCCGGTCCGCCGCCCCGAGGAGCTGGCGGGGATCGACGGCCTGGTCATACCGGGCGGCGAGTCCACCACCATCTCCAAACTGGCCGTGCTCTTCGGGGTGATGGAGCCGCTGCGGGCCGCGATCCGCGCAGGCCTGCCGGTCTACGGCAGCTGCGCCGGGCTGATCATGCTCGCCGACAAGATCCTCGACCCCAGGTCGGGCCAGGAGACCTTCGGCGGTATCGACATGATCGTCCGCCGCAACGCCTTCGGGCGGCAGAACGAGTCCTTCGAGGCGGGCGTCGAGGTGGCGGGCGTCGAGGGCGGCCCGGTCGAGGGCGTCTTCATCAGAGCGCCCTGGGTCGAGTCGGTCGGCGCGCAGGCGCAGGTGCTCGCCGAGTACGGCGGCCACATCGTCGCGGTCCGGCAGGGCAACGCCATGGCCACGTCATTCCACCCGGAGCTGACCGGCGACCACCGGGTGCATGAACTCTTCGTGGCCGCCGTGCGCGCCGCTGCCTGACCGGATCCCGGTAGGATCGACCGCGCGACGAAGAACAGCAATGGGTGACGCGAAGGAGACTGTCGGATGTCCGGCCACTCTAAATGGGCTACGACGAAGCACAAGAAGGCCGTGATCGATGCCAAGCGCGGCAAGCTCTTCGCGAAGCTGATCAAGAACATCGAGGTCGCGGCCAGGACCGGTGGCGCCGACCCCGACGGCAATCCGACGCTCTTCGACGCCATCCAGAAGGCGAAGAAGAGCTCGGTCCCCAACAAGAACATCGACAGCGCGGTCAAGCGCGGTGCCGGCCTTGAGGCGGGCGGCGCCGACTACCAGACGATCATGTACGAGGGCTACGGCCCCAACGGGGTCGCGGTCCTCATCGAGTGTCTGACCGACAACCGCAACCGCGCCGCCTCCGACGTCCGCGTCGCCATGACCCGCAACGGCGGCTCGATGGCCGACCCCGGCTCGGTGTCGTACCTGTTCAACCGCAAGGGTGTGGTGATCGTCCCCAAGGGCGGGCTGGGCGAGGACGACGTGCTCGGCGCGGTCCTGGACGCCGGCGCCGAGGAGGTCAACGACCTCGGCGAGTCCTTCGAGGTGATCAGCGAGGCCACCGACCTGGTGCCGGTCCGCAAGGCCCTCCAGGAAGCCGGCATCGACTACGACTCGGCGGACGCCAACTTCCTGCCCACCATGCAGGTGGAGCTCGACGAGGACGGCGCCCGCAAGATCTTCAAACTGATCGACGCGCTGGAGGACAGCGACGACGTGCAGAACGTCTTCGCCAACTTCGACGTCTCCGACGAGGTCATGGAGAAGGTCGACGCCTGACGGTCGGTCAACTCGCCGTACGAGGGCGGGCCGGCGGGACATCCCCCGTCGCGCCCGCCCTCGTTGTCGGTGCGACCGGCTAATCTCCAGGTGAGACCGGACGGCAGTGCGGGAGCGGTGCGAGCGGAGGGGGAGCGGTGCGGGTGCTCGGCGTGGACCCGGGTCTGACCCGGTGCGGTATCGGCGTGGTGGACGGCACCGCCGGCCGCCCGCTGACGATGGCCGGCGTCGGCGTCGTGCGGACCCCGGCCGACGCGCCGATCGGCGACCGGCTGGTGCTGATCGAGCAGGGCATCGAGGCCTGGCTCGACGAGCACCGGCCCGAGGTGGTCGCCGTGGAGCGGGTCTTCAGCCAGCACAATGTGCGCACCGTGATGGGCACCGCACAGGCCAGCGCCGTCGCCATCCTGTGCGCCGCCCGCCGCGGACTGCCGGTCCACCTGCACACCCCCAGCGAGGTCAAGGCCGCCGTCACCGGCAGCGGCCGGGCCGACAAGGCGCAGGTCGGCGCCATGGTCACCCGGCTGCTGCGGCTGGACGCGCCGCCCAGGCCCGCGGACGCCGCCGACGCCCTGGCGCTGGCCATCTGCCACATCTGGCGCGGCCCGGCCACCGACCGGCTGCGGCAGGCCGTCGCCGCGCAGTCCGCCGCGGGCCGCGCCGCCGCAGCCGTGGCCGCGGCCCGTACCGCGCCTTCCGCCGCCACCGCGGCCCGGGCCACCGCCGCCCGGGCCGCCCGCACCGCCGCCGCAAGCAACCGGGAGTCCGCCACGTGATCGCCTTCGTCAGCGGCCAGGTCGCCGCACTCGCCCCCGACACCGCCGTCATCGAGGTCGGCGGCATCGGCATGGCCGTGCAGTGCGCGCCGAACACCCTGGCCGCGCTGCGGATCGGCCGGCCCGCCCGGCTGGCCACCTCGCTGGTGGTCAGGGAGGACTCGCTCACCCTCTACGGCTTCTCCGACGACGACGAGCGGCAGGTCTTCGAGCTGCTGCAGACCGTGAGCGGGGTCGGCCCCCGGCTCGCCCAGACGATGCTGGCCGTGCACGCGCCCGACGCGCTGCGGACCGCGGTCGCCGCGGGCGACGAGAAGGCGCTGACCGCGGTGCCCGGTATCGGCAAGAAGGGCGCGCAGCGGCTGCTGCTGGAATTGAAGGACCGGCTCGGCGCACCGCTGGGCACCGGCGGCGGTGCGGCCGGCACCCCGGCCGCCGCGTCCTGGCGCGAACAGCTGCACGCGGCGCTGCTGGGCCTGGGCTATGCCACCCGGGAGGCGGACGAGGCCGTCGCCGCCGTCACCCCGCAGGCCGAGGCGGCGGCCGAGCCGAATGTCGGCGCCCTGCTGCGCAGCGCCCTGCAGTCGCTCAACCGCACCCGCTGACCCCGGCCGCCGCCACGGCCCGAGCCGCCACCGACCGCCACCGCTCTGACCCGAGAGACCATCCATGAACTGGGACGACGCCGCAGAAGCCGCACCCGACCGCCTGGTCGGCGGCGCGGCGGACAGCGAGGACCAGGCCGTCGAGGCTGCGCTGCGGCCCAAGGACCTCGGCGAATTCGTCGGCCAGGAGAGGGTCCGCGAGCAGCTCGGCCTCGTCCTGGAGGCCGCCCGCAAGCGCGGCGGCACCGCCGACCACGTCCTGCTCTCCGGCGCACCGGGCCTGGGCAAGACGACCCTGTCGATGATCATCGCCGCCGAGATGGGCGCCCCCATAAGGATCACCTCGGGCCCCGCCATCCAGCACGCGGGCGACCTGGCCGCGATCCTTTCCTCGCTCGCCGAGGGCGAGGTGCTCTTCCTCGACGAGATCCACCGGATGTCCCGCCCGGCCGAGGAAATGCTGTACATGGCCATGGAGGACTTCCGGGTCGACGTGATCGTCGGCAAGGGCCCGGGCGCCACCGCGATCCCGCTGGAGCTGCCGCCCTTCACCCTGGTCGGCGCCACCACCAGGGCGGGACTGCTGCCGCCGCCGCTGCGGGACCGCTTCGGCTTCACCGGGCACATGGAGTTCTACGCCCCGGCCGAACTGGAAAGGGTGATTCATCGCTCGGCCGGCCTGCTGGATGTGCAGATCGACACAGCGGGCGCCGCCGAGATCGCCGGCCGCTCCCGCGGCACCCCGCGGATCGCCAACCGGCTGCTGCGCAGGGTCCGGGACTACGCGCAGGTCAGGGCGGACGGGCTGGTCACCAGGGAGACCGCGGCCAAGGCCCTTGAGGTCTACGAGGTCGACGCCCGCGGCCTGGACCGGCTGGACCGCGCGGTGCTGCACGCCCTGCTGAAGCTTTTCGGCGGCGGCCCGGTCGGCCTGTCCACGCTCGCCGTCGCGGTCGGCGAGGAGCGTGAGACCGTGGAAGAGGTCGCCGAGCCCTTCCTGGTACGGGAGGGGCTGCTGGCCCGCACCCCGCGGGGCAGGGTGGCCACCGGCGCGGCATGGACGCACCTGGGCCTCGTACCCCCGCAGCACGCCGGGGGAGCGGGGGCGGGGGCGGGACCGGGACAGACCGGGCTGTTCGGTTCGTGACACCGGCGTACTCGTCGGTTCAGGAACCTGAGTGCCATGCTTGGCGTTGTTCCAGCGGCGAAGCAGCGCTTAGACTCCGCCGACGCCCTTCCTCCGGATCGGCACTCATATCCCGAAACCCAGGCCAGTCCCGCTGGCCGTGCGAAGGAACGTCCAGACCGTGAATCCCCTGATCTTCATCTTCATCATCCTCATCGGCGGCATGCTGCTCATGACCAGGTCGGCCAAGAACAAGCAGCGCCAGGCCCTGGAGATGCGCAACAAGATGGAGCCGGGCTCCGGCATCCGCACCATCGGCGGCATGTACGCCGTGGTGAAGGAGGTCAACGAGGAGACGGTCCTGCTGGAGCTCACGGACGGCGTGCACGCGCACTTCACCAAGGGCGCCATCTCCGCCGTGCTCAGCGAGGACGAGTTCAACCGGATCGTGCACGGCATCGAGCCGGAGGACCCCGAGCACGAGGACGGCACGGACGCCGGGTCCGCGGACGGCGCGGCCGAGGGGCACGAGAACGCCGACGCGGTTACCGGGGAGACCGCGGCGACGGGCGAAGGTCACGCACAGGACTCGGGTGAGGACCGTGTGGAGCTGAAGAAGACCGAGGACGAGTCGGGGCTGGGCGGCTCCGACTCCACCAAGTAAGGGTCCGGTTCGCGCAACACTCGTCACCACCCGTGAGCGCGCAGGCTCCGGTGCGTAGGACAGGGAGAAACAAGAAGGTGGCAGCAGCCAAGAAGGGCCGCAGGTCGTCCTCGGGGAGTCAGGGCTACCCCGAGCGCGCGCTGGCCGTGATCCTCATCGCCCTGGTGGCGATGACCGGAGGCATCTTTCTCTCCGGCGACACCACACCCCGGTTGGGCATCGACCTGGCGGGCGGCACCAGCATCACGCTGACCGCCAAGCCCAACCAGGGCAGTGCGGTGAACAAGGCCAACATGAACACCGCGGTGAGCATCATCGGCAACCGTGTCAACGGTCTTGGCGTCTCCGAGGCGGAGGTGCAGACCGAGGGATCGAAGAACATCATCGTCAACATCCCGAAGGGCACCGACGCCAAGCAGGCCGAGGACCAGGTCGGCACCACGGCCCAGCTGTACTTCCGCCAGGTGCTCGCGGTCGCCAGCGGTGTCCCGTCGCCGGCCACCCCGGCCCCGTCCGGCAGCGCCACTCCCTCGCCGTCGTCCTCCGCCGGCAGTACCGCGACCCCGAAGGCGAGCGGCTCCCCCTCGGCCAGCACCGGCTCCCAGGGCCGCGCCGTCACCGGCGCGCTGACCTCCGGTGTGAACAAGGCGCCCACCCCGCTGCCCACCAGCCCGCCGGCCACCGACCCGGGGACCACCGACCCGGGCACCGCCACCGGCAGCGGCGACCTGTCGGTCCCGGCCGACCTCCAGGCGAAGTTCACCGCCCTCGACTGCTCCGACGCCAAGCAGCGGCAGGCGGTCACCGAGGGTGCCAAGCCGACCCAGAAGGTCGTCGCCTGCGGTGAGGAGGGCGGCCAGTGGTCGAAGTACGTGCTCGGCGCGTCCCTCATCGACGGCAAGCGCATCTCCGGCGCCAACGCCGCCTTCGACACCCAGCAGGGCAACGGCTGGGTGGTGAACCTGACCTTCGACTCCAAGGGGGCCAGCCAGTTCACCTCCGTCACGGGCGACCTGTCCAAGCAGACCGACCCGAACAACCGCTTCGCCATCGACCTGGACGGCGAGGTCAAGTCGGCCCCCTCGGTCGCCCAGGCACTGCCCGGCGGCAGCGCCCAGATCTCCGGCTCGTTCAAGCAGAACGACGCCGAGGACCTGGCCAACGTGCTCAAGTACGGCTCGCTGCCGCTGGCCTTCGAGCCCTCCGACATCACCACGGTCTCGGCCGCCCTCGGCGGTGAGCAGCTGCGCGGCGGCCTGATCGCCGGCGCCGTCGGCCTGGCGCTCGTCGTGCTCTACATGTTCGCCTACTACCGCGGCCTGAGCTTCGTGGCGATCCTGAGCCTCCTGACGTCGGCCGCGCTCACGTACACGATCATGTGCCTGCTCGGCCGTGCCATCGGCTTCGCGCTGAACCTGCCGGCGGTCGCCGGTGCGATCGTGGCCATCGGTATCACCGCCGACTCCTTCATCGTGTTCTTCGAACGCATAAGGGACGAGTTGCGCGAGGGCCGGTCTCTCCAGCCCGCCGTCGCCCGCGGCTGGCCGCGGGCCCGGCGCACCATCCTGGTGTCGGACTTCGTGTCCTTCCTGGCCGCCGCCGTCCTCTACGTCGTGACCGTCGGCAAGGTCCGAGGCTTCGCCTTCACCCTCGGCCTGACCACGCTGCTCGACGTCGCCGTGGTGTTCTTGTTCACCAAGCCGCTGATGACGATCCTCGCCCGCCGCGCGTTCTTCGCCGACGGCCACCGGTGGTCCGGCCTGGACCCGAAGAGCCTCGGGGTCAAAGCGCCGCTGCGCCGTGTCCGCCGCACCCACAGCTCCGAGACGAAGGAAGCCTGATGTCCAAGATCAGCACTCTCGGTCACCGGCTGCACAGGGGCGAGGTCAGCTACGACTTCGTGGGCAAGCGCCGGCTCTGGTACGGCGTGTCCATCCTGATCACGGTCGCCGCGGTCGTCGGGCTTGTGGTGAACGGCCTCAAGCTGGGCATCGAGTTCTCCGGCGGCGCGGTCTTCACCACGCCCAAGACGTCGATCTCGTCGTCCCAGGCGCAGGACAGGATCGCCGGCGACACCGCGGGCCACCACGCCACGATCCAGAAGCTGGGCAACGGCGGCCTGCGCATCCAGGTCAGCGACATCTCCACGGCGACCTCCAAGGACGTCCAGCAGAAGATCGGCGAGGACCTCAAGATCACCCCGTCGAAGATCGACGCGGAGATCGTCGGCCCGAGCTGGGGCAAGGAGATCTCCCGCAAGGCCCTCCAGGGGCTGATCATCTTCCTGGTCCTGGTGGTGGTCTACCTGGCCATCGCCTTCGAGTGGCGGATGGCGGCGGCGGCGCTCGTCGCGCTGCTGCACGACATCACCATCACCACCGGGGTCTACGCGATCGTCGGCTTCGAGGTCACCCCCGGTACGGTGATCGGCCTGCTCACCATCCTCGGTTACTCCCTGTACGACACCGTCGTCGTCTTCGACGGTCTCAAGGAAGCCACCAGGGGCATCACCAAGCAGAACCAGCGCACCTACAGCGAGGCCGCCAACCGCAGCCTCAACGGCACCCTGGTGCGGTCGATCAACACCACCGTCGTGGCGCTGCTGCCGGTCGCCGCGCTGCTGTTCATCGGCGGCGGCCTGCTCGGCGCCGGCGTGCTCAACGACATCGCGCTCGCGCTGTTCGTCGGCCTCACCGCCGGCGCGTACTCCTCGATCTTCATCGCGACCCCGATCGTGGCGGACCTCAAGGAGCGCGAGCCGCAGATGCGCGCGCTGCACAAGCGGGTGCTGGCCAAGCGCGCGTCCGACGCGCAGAAGGCGAAAGAGGCCGAGGCCCGCGGCGAGGACCCGCGCGACCTCGACGAGTACGACGACGAGGCCGACCACCCGGAGGACGACGACGAGGAGGCCACCGCGTCCGCGGCGGCCGGCGTGGTCGCCCCCCGCTCGCAGGGCGCCACGCGCAGCCCGCGCACCCCGTCGGGCAGCCGTGGCACCCGAGGCCGCAACCGCCCCTCGGGCAAGCGGCGCTGATCCGCGGGAAAGACGCAGGAACGGTACGCACAGGCCGCCCGGGTCCGCACGACCGGGCGGCCTTCGCGTGCCGTGCGGGTGACAATGCCGGGGGAGACATCCATCAGGAAGCCGAGGAAGACAAGCGCGATGACCACCACGGAGACCGCGTCCGCCGAGCTGCGCGAACTGCTGCTCGCCCACATCAGGGACGTACCGGACTACCCGGAGCCCGGCGTGATGTTCAAGGACATCACGCCCCTGCTGGCCGACCCGGTGGCCTTCGGCGCCCTGGTCGACGCGCTGGCCGCGCTGTGCACCGAGCGCGGCGCCACCAAGGTCGTCGGTCTCGAAGCGCGCGGCTTCATCCTGGCCGCGCCGGCCGCCGTCCGCGCGGGCCTGGGCTTCGTCCCGGTGCGCAAGGCCGGCAAGCTGCCGGGCGAGACCCACGGGCAGGCGTACCAGCTGGAGTACGGCACCGCCGAGATCGAGGTGCACACCGACGCCTTCGCGCCCGGCGACCGGGTGCTGCTGATCGACGACGTGCTGGCCACCGGCGGCACCGCGCAGGCCAGCCTGGATCTGGTCCGCCGCACCGGCGCCACCGTCGTCGGCGTGGCGGTCCTGCTGGAGCTGGCCTTCCTCGGCGGCCGGCAGCGGCTGCTCCCGGCCCTGGGCGACACCCCGCTGGACGCGCTGGTCACGATCTGACACGCACGCCCCGGAGCCCCCGCGGGGCCGCCACGCGCCCGTACAGTGCCGTACGGGCCGCCGCGGCCCCGCGCAGGGGCTGCCGGGGGCGTCCGGCGGCGGCCGGGGGCTCCGCCCGCCCGGGTGTCGGCCCAGGTCGTTACCATGGGTGTTCTACCCCGCGTGAGGAGTGCACTTGCCAGACCAGGCCCAGCCACTCGACGCAGCGAGCGGTACCGAACCGGCCGCACGCGGCACGGACGCGCCCGAGCAGGACGCCGCTGAGCAGGACGCGCCGCAGGGCGCCGCGCCCGGCGTCCGGCCGGTGCGGACCCCGGGCAGCGTCGCGCCGACCCGGCCCGGTGCGTCCTCCAGCCGGGTCCGCGCCCGGCTGGCCAGGCTCGGCGTGCAGCGCTCCAGCCCGTACAACCCGGTGCTCGAACCGCTGCTGCGGGTCGTCAGGGGCAACGACCCCAAGGGCGACAGCGCACAGCTGCGGCAGATCGAGAGCGCCTACCAGGTCGCCGAGCGCTGGCACCGCGGCCAGAAGCGCAAGAGCGGCGACCCGTACATCACCCACCCGCTGGCCGTCACCACCATCCTGGCCGAGCTGGGCATGGACCCTGCCACCCTGATGGCCGGACTGCTGCACGACACCGTCGAGGACACCGAGTACGGCCTCGACCAGCTGCGCAGGGACTTCGGCGACCAGGTCGCGCTGCTGGTGGACGGCGTTACCAAGCTCGACAAGGTCAAGTTCGGCGAGGCCGCGCAGGCCGAGACGGTCCGCAAGATGGTCGTCGCCATGGCCAAGGACCCGCGGGTCCTGGTCATCAAGCTCGCCGACCGGCTGCACAACATGCGCACGATGCGCTACCTCAAGCGGGACAAGCAGGAGAAGAAGGCCCGCGAGACCCTGGAGATCTACGCCCCGCTGGCCCACCGGCTGGGCATGAACACCATCAAGTGGGAGCTGGAGGACCTGGCCTTCGCCATCCTCTACCCCAAGATGTACGACGAGATCGTCCGGCTGGTCGCCGAGCGCGCCCCCAAGCGGGACGAGTATCTGGCCGTCGTCACCGACCAGGTCCAGCAGGACCTGCGGGCCGCCAGGATCAAGGCCACCGTCACCGGCCGCCCCAAGCACTACTACAGCGTCTACCAGAAGATGATCGTCCGCGGCCGGGACTTCGCGGAGATCTACGACCTGGTCGGCATCCGGGTGCTGGTCGACACGGTAAGGGACTGCTACGCGGCACTCGGCACGATCCACGCGCGATGGAATCCGGTCCCCGGCCGGTTCAAGGACTACATCGCGATGCCGAAGTTCAACATGTACCAGTCGCTGCACACCACGGTCATCGGCCCCAGCGGCAAGCCCGTGGAATTGCAGATCCGCACCTTCGACATGCACCGGCGCGCCGAGTACGGCATCGCCGCGCACTGGAAGTACAAGCAGGAGGCCGTCGCCGGGGCCTCCAAGGTGCGCACCGACAGCCCGCGCTCCGACAAGAAGGACGACGCGGTCAACGACATGGCGTGGCTGCGCCAGCTGCTGGACTGGCAGAAGGAGACCGAGGACCCGGGCGAATTCCTGGAGTCGCTGCGCTTCGACCTGTCGCAGAGCGAGGTCTTCGTCTTCACGCCCAAGGGCGACGTCATAGCGCTGCCGGCCGGCGCCACCCCGGTCGACTTCGCCTACGCTGTGCACACCGAGGTCGGCCACCGCACGATAGGCGCCCGGGTCAACGGCCGGCTCGTACCGCTGGAGTCCACCCTGGACAACGGCGACCTGGTCGAGGTCTTCACCTCCAAGGCGGCCGGCGCCGGGCCGTCCCGCGACTGGCTCGGCTTCGTCAAGTCGCCGCGGGCGCGCAACAAGATCCGCGCCTGGTTCTCCAAGGAGCGCCGCGAGGAGGCCGTCGAGCACGGCAAGGACGCCATCGCGCGCGCCATGCGCAAGCAGAACCTGCCGATCCAGCGGGTGCTGACCGGCGACTCGCTGGTCACCCTGGCGCACGAGATGCGCTACCCCGACATCTCCGCCCTGTACGCGGCGATCGGCGAGGGCCACATCACCGCGCAGTCCGTGGTGCAGAAACTGGTGGACGCGCTCGGCGGCGAGGAGGGCGCGACCGAGGACGTCGAGGAGATCACCGCCCCGTCACCGGGCCGCAGCAAGCGCCGGGCCAATGCCGACCCTGGGGTCGTGGTCAAGGGCGCCAGCGATGTGTGGGTCAAGCTCTCCCGCTGCTGCACCCCGGTCCCCGGCGACCCCATCATCGGCTTCGTCACCCGGGGCAACGGCGTGTCGGTGCACCGGGCCGACTGCGTCAACGTGGACTCGCTGTCCCAGCAGCCCGAGCGGATCATCGACGTGGAGTGGGCGCCCACCCAGTCCTCGGTCTTCCTGGTCGCCATCCAGGTCGAGGCCCTGGACCGCTCCCGGCTGCTGTCGGACGTCACCCGGGTCCTGTCCGACCAGCACGTCAACATCCTGTCCGCGGCCGTCCAGACCTCCCGCGACCGGGTCGCCACCTCCCGCTTCACCTTCGAGATGGGCGACCCCAAGCACCTGGGCCATGTCCTCAAGGCCGTCCGCGGCGTCGAGGGCGTCTACGACGTCTACCGGGTCACCTCGGGCCGCCAGCGCTGAGCCGCCGCCCGCAGACGGCGGACGGCAGCCGCGACCGGCACGCCGAACGGCGGTCGCCGGCCGTACACGGCGAAAGGCCCCGGCACGAGCAGCGTGCCGGGGCCTTTCGCTCACGCGGGTCTAGCCGCCGAATTCCTGCAGACCCTTGAGCGCCTGGTCCAGCAGCGCCTGGCGGCCCTCAAGCTCGGCCGCGAGCTTGTCGGCCCTGGCGGTGTTGCCCGCGGAGCGCGCCGCGTCGACCTGGTCGCGCAGCTTGTCCACGGCCGCCTGGAGCTGGCCGGTCAGCCCCGCGGCCCTGGCCCGGACCTCCGGGTTGGTGCGCCGCCACTCGGCCTCCTCGGAGTCCGCCAGCGCCCGCTCCACCGTGTGCATCCGGCCCTCGATGCGCGGCCGGGAGTCCCGCGGCACATGGCCGATGGCCTCCCAGCGCTCGTTGATGGTGCGGAAGGCGGCCCGCGCCGCCTTCAGGTCGGTCACCGGCAGCAGCTTCTCGGCCTCCACGACCAGCTGCTCCTTGGCCGCGAGATTGTCCCGCTGCTCACCGTCCCGCTCGGCGAACACCTCGGCGCGGGCGGCGAAGAAGACGTCCTGGGCGCCGCGGAACCGGTTCCACAGGTCGTCCTCGGCCTCGCGCTGTGCGCGCCCCGCCGCCTTCCAGTCCGTCATCAGCTCCCGGTAGCGGGCCGCGGTCGGCCCCCAGTCCGTGGAGCCCGACAGCGCCTGCGCCTCGGTGACCAGCTTCTCCTTGGTCCGCCTGGCCTCCTCGCGCTGCGCGTCGAGCGAGGCGAAGTGCGCTTTGCGGCGCTTGGAGAACACCGAACGGGCATGGCTGAAACGGTGCCACAGCTCGTCGTCGGCCTTGCGGTCGAGCCGCGGCAGGCCCTTCCAGGTGTCCACCAGCGCCCGCAGCCGCTCACCCGCGGTGCGCCACTGCTCGCTCTCGGCCAACTGCTCGGCCTCGGTGACCAGTTGCTCCTTGGCGGCCTTGGCCTCCTCGCCCTGCTTGGCCTTGGCCGCCCGGCGCTCCTCGCGCCGCGAGTCCACCAGGGCGACCAGCGCGTCCAGCCGGACGCCGAGCGCCGCGAGGTCGCCCACCGCGTGCGCCTCGGTCACCGAGGTCCGCAGGTGCTCGATCGCGGCCAGCGCGTCCTTCGGCGCGAGGTCGGTGGTCCGCACCCGCCGTTCCAGGAGGCCGATCTCCACGACGAGACCCTCGTACTTGCGCTCGAAGTAGGCGAGCGCCTCCGCGGGGGAGCCCGCCTGCCACGAACCGACCTCCTTCTCCCCGTCGGCCGTACGCACGTACACGGTCCCCGTCTCATCGACGCGGCCCCACGGGTCGCTGCTCACAGCGCCTCCTCCACGTGACGCCCTGCCGGCTGGCGGCTGACGGGCATCTTCCACAGTGTCTCTCCGGCCGGGCTGTGCGCACTGACCGGTCCAACGCCAACATAGGCGACCATCGCCCCGGCTGTCCGCATCCGATGCGGGGGGATTCAGGATTTGCTGACGGTCGCCTTGTTGATCACGGCGGTGGCGTTCGGTGCGCCGTCGCCCTGGCCGCCGCTGTTGTCACCCGCGCCGGCGATCTTGTCCAGCGCCTTGAGGCCGTCGGCGCTCATCGTGCCGAACGGAGTGTAGTTGGGCTGCAGCGGACTGTCCTTGTAGACCAGGAAGAACTGGCTGCCGCCGGTGTTCGGGCCGCTGTTGGCCATCGCGACGGTGCCCGCCGGGTAGACGACGCTGCCGCTGGTGGCGTCCGCCTTGCCGAAGGCCGTCAGATTCTCGTCCGGGATCGTGTAGCCGGGGCCGCCGCTGCCCTTCGCGGTCGGGTCGCCGCACTGGAGCACGTAAATGCCTTTGGTGGTCAGCCGGTGGCAGCGCGTGTGGTCGAAGAAACCTTTGTCCGCGAGGAACTTGAACGAGTTCACCGTCGCGGGCGCCTTCGCCGCGTCCAGCGCGATCGGGATGTCGCCGCAGGTCGTCTTGAGCGTGAAGGTGTACTTCGCGCTCTTGTCGATCGCCATCGCGGGCGCTTTCTTCCACGTCGCCGTACCGGGGTTGCCCGCCTCGGGCTTCGCGCACGGGTCGGGCACCTTGGTCGGCGCGGCCGTCCCCGAGGGCGTGGCGCTGGGGGTGGCGCCCGCCGCGTCGTCCTTCTTCTTCGAGCTGCCGTCGAAGGCGCCGGCCGCCCACGCGGTGCCGCCCGCGGCGACCACCACCGCGATCACCGCGGCGATCACCGCGTTGCGGCGGCGCGACTTGCGGTGGTGATCCACCCGGCGCGCCTGCTGCCGCTCGAACTTCTCCCGGGCGAGCTGCCGCCGCCGCTGATCCTTGGTGACCACTTCGCCGTCTCCCGGTCGCTCGTGTCGTCTGCCGTGTGATGCGTCTGGTACGGGGGTGTTGTCCTTCGCCCCGTGGCGTATTGTGCCGCAGGCCGTGTGAGCTGTGCGTTTACTGTGTGTCAGCGGTCGTGTGCCGCGGACACGGGTGTGTGCGCAGATCTTCGCGTCCTGCAGCGGGTCCAGTCCAGTCCGCAAACACGCCGATGCGCGCCCGATACGTGTTCGCGACCGCGATGTGCCCGCCGGTAGGCTCGTGAACTGCCGGGACCGCCGACGGACGACAGAAGGACGAACGTGCTCATTGCCGGGTTCCCCGCCGGGGCCTGGGGGACCAACTGTTATGTGGTCGCCCCCGCCGCGGGCGAGGAGTGCGTGATCATCGACCCGGGCCACCTCGCGACCCAGGGTGTCGAGGACACGCTCGCCAAGTACCGCCTCAAGCCGGTCGCCGTCATCCTCAGCCACGGCCACATCGACCATGTCGCCTCGGTGGTCCCGGTGTGCGGCGCGCATGACGTGCCCGCCTGGATCCACCCGGCGGACCGCTACATGTTCGGCGACCCGGAGAAGGCGCTCGGCCGCAGCATCGGCCAGCCGCTGCTGGGCGAACTGACCATCGGCGAGCCCGACGATCTGCGGGAACTGAGCGACGGCAGCAGCCTCACGCTCGCCGGCCTGGAGTTCGGCGTCGCGCACGCGCCCGGCCACACCAAGGGGTCGGTGACCTTCCGGCTGCCCGAGGCCGCGGACATCCCGTCCGTGCTGTTCTCCGGCGACCTGCTGTTCGCCGGCTCCGTCGGACGCACCGACATGCCCGGCGGCTCCCTGACCGAGCTGTACGCGTCGCTGGTCCGCGTGTGCCTGCCGCTCGACGACTCCACCGTGGTGCTGTCGGGCCACGGCCCGCAGACCACCATCGGCCGCGAGCGCGCCACCAACCCCTACCTGGGCGAAGCGGCCCGCGGTCCGGCGGACCCGCCCCCGGCGGCTCCACGACGAGGCCTGTAACCGACACCGTCCGGCCGCCGGGCCCGGGCCCGGCGTCAACGTGCCGCCACGCCCCCCGGTCGGCGATCGTCTGTACGAGCCGTGCGCGGCCCAGCGTGCTCGGCCACGCGGGCAGTCGGCCGCAGCCGAGGCGGCGCACGGCCGGAGAGCGGCGGCCGTCAAGGACAGGCCGGCGTAAACCGCTCGTCCGTGTATCACAGGCGGCGCACGCTTATTCCCTCCTGACCGCCCTGGTGCACAATGAGGGGTGCCCGCCCCCACGGACCTAGAGATCGGCCATCATGACGACTTCCGCCCTGGACGAGACGCGAACGGACGGCGAGAGCGAACCACGCCCGGCCGACGGCATCGCAGCGGGCAAGCCCTTCACATGGCTCCTGCTGATCAGCGGCGTTCTGGGTCTTGTCGCCTCCTTCGTCATCACCGATGACAAGTTCAAGCTGCTGCAGGCGAAAGTCGAGGGCCGGACGTACACCCCGGGGTGCAGTCTGAACCCGATCATCTCGTGCGGCAGCGTGATGGAGAGCTCGCAGGCACACGTCTTCGGCTTCCAGAACCCGATCATCGGCCTGGCGGCTTTCCCGGTGCTGATGACGCTGGCCATGGGTATGTTCGCCGGCGCCCGCTACAAGCCGTGGTT
Source organism: Streptomyces sp. IBSBF 2435 (assembly GCF_036815005.1). Classification (NCBI taxonomy): domain Bacteria; kingdom Bacillati; phylum Actinomycetota; class Actinomycetes; order Kitasatosporales; family Streptomycetaceae; genus Streptomyces; species Streptomyces sp. IBSBF 2435. Next base: position 31,183 of record NZ_JAJSYW010000013.1, read on the forward strand.
CTGGTACGGCCTGCAGGCCGGCGGCCTGTTCGGTGTGTGCTTCATCTCCTGGCTCCAGTACCAGACGATCTACAACATCAACGCGATCTGCCTGTGGTGCTGCCTGGCCTGGATCGTCACCATCGCCACGTTCTGGTACACGGCGGTGCACAACATCAAACACGGCCTGATCAAGGTCCCGGCCAAGGCCCGCGCCCTGGTGCTGGAATTCCACTGGGTCGTGCCGGTGCTCTGGTACGGCGTGATCGCGATGCTGATCCTGGTGCACTTCTGGTACTACTGGAAGACCGTCATCTGACGCCCCGCGGTGACCGCTCCCGCCGGCGGGAGGCGCGACTGTCCGACCGGTGACCTACGCTGCAAGGCGTGGAGCCAGATCTTTTCACCGCCGCCGCAGAGGAACGCCGGGAGCGCGACCCCGGGGCCAGCCCCCTCGCCGTACGCATGCGCCCGCGCGTCCTGGACGAGGTCGTCGGGCAGCAGCACCTGCTGCGGCCCGGATCGCCGCTGCGGCGGCTGGTGGCGGAGAGCGGCGGCGGCCCCGCCGGTCCCTCGTCGGTGATTCTGTGGGGCCCGCCCGGCACCGGCAAGACGACACTGGCGTACGTGGTCAGCAAGGCCACCAACAAGCGCTTCGTGGAGCTGTCCGCGATCACCGCGGGCGTCAAGGAGGTCCGTACGGTCATCGAGAGCGCCAAGCGCCAGTCCGGCGGCTTCCAGCGCGAGACCGTGCTCTTCCTCGACGAGATCCACCGCTTCAGCAAGGCGCAGCAGGACTCGCTGCTGCCCGCGGTGGAGAACCGCTGGGTCACCCTGATCGCGGCCACCACCGAGAACCCGTACTTCTCGGTGATCTCCCCGCTGCTGTCCCGCTCCCTGCTGCTGACCCTCGAACCGCTCACCGACGACGACCTGCGCGGGGTGCTGCACCGCGCGCTGAGTGCCGAGCAGGGCCTCGCGGGCGCGGTGAGCCTGCCGCAGGACGCCGAGGAGCATCTGCTGCGGATCGCCGGCGGCGACGCCCGCCGCGCGCTGACCGCGCTGGAGGCGGGTGCGGGCTCGGCGCTGGCCAAGGACGAGGACATCATCACGCTGGCCACCCTGGAGGAGGCCGTCGACCGGGCCGCGGTCACCTACGACCGGGACGGCGACCAGCACTACGACGTGGCCAGCGCCCTGATCAAGTCCATCCGCGGCTCCGACGTGGACGCGGCGCTGCACTATCTGGCCCGGATGATCGACGCGGGCGAGGACCCCCGCTTCATCGCCCGCCGGCTGATGATCTCGGCCAGCGAGGACATCGGGCTCGCCGACCCCACCGCCCTGCCGACCGCGGTCGCCGCGGCCCAGGCGGTGGCGATGATCGGTTTCCCCGAGGCGTCGCTGACCCTCTCGCACGTCACGATCGCCCTGGCGCTGGCCCCGAAGTCCAATGCCGCGACCACCGCCATCGGCGCCGCGCTCGCCGACGTGCGCGCCGGCAAGGCGGGACCGGTGCCGGCGCATCTGCGTGACGGGCACTACAAGGGCGCGGCCAAGCTCGGCCACGCCCAGGGGTACGTCTATCCGCACGACGTGCCCGGCGCGGTCGCCGCCCAGCAGTATCTTCCGCAGGAGCTGGCCGGCCGCCGCTACTACGAACCGACCCGTTACGGCGCCGAGGGGCGGTACGCCGACGTCCTGGAGTGGGTGCGCGAGCGGCTGGCCGGCAAGGGCGAATAGCGGCGCCGACTCAGTCCTCGCGGGCCGCCGCGAACAGCTCGCGCATCGCCTGCTGCGCGTCCTGGAGGCCCCGCACCGGGGCGCGGAAGTCGAAGCGCGCGTCGAAGGCGCCGTCCTCGGAGTGGAAGCGCACCCGCAGCCCGAAGCGGTCCAGCGCCACCGGCACCGCGCCGGTCGTGCAGCGGCCCGCACCGGAGACCAGGGTGCACAGCGCGGCTACCTCGTCGGCGTGCGCGGCGGCGAGGTGCTGGAGGATGTCCGCCTCGTGGACCGCCAGCGGATCGGCGGCGGCGTCCGCGAACTCGTCGGGGTCGACCAGGCCGGCGCCCCACAGGTCGTCGAGTGAGATCTCGCCGACCTCCAGGCGCAGCAGTTCCGCCCCCGGCTCGAAGGACGCGCCGGGAACGGCGGTCAGCCAGCCGGCGACCCGCGCCCTGCCGCGGATCCGGTGCCGTACCGCGACCGGGGCCACGTCAGTGATTTCCAGCACAGCCGCCGCCTCGTCACCGGCCGCCGCGCGCACCGCGCGGACCGCGGGGGAATCCCGCGGGAACAGCAGGAAGATGTCGCCGGTGGGTCCCGCGGAGTGCCGCAGCGGCACCAGCGGGGTGGCCGGCGCCGGGGTGAGACCGGGAATGACCAGCGCGGGGGACGAGTTACCCTCGACCAGAGTGCGTGCGCGTTCCGCGGCCGAGGGCTGCCGGGGCGCGTCTTCCGCGTCGGGACGCGGCTGACCGTGCGGCGACCGCTCCGACTGCTTCTGCGGGTCGGACACGTCGGGTACGGGGTTCCCGGGTCGAATCATGCGCACTCCTCAGTTAAGGTAAGCCTTACCTAATTTACACGGAGGTTCGACGCACGTGAATCAGTCGCGTCCCAAGGTCAAGAAGTCCAGGGCGCTGGGCATCGCGCTCACCCCGAAGGCGGTCAAGTACTTCGAGGCACGCCCCTACCCGCCGGGTGAGCACGGCCGTGGTCGCAAGCAGAACAGCGACTACAAGACCCGCCTGCTGGAGAAGCAGCGGCTGCGTGCGCAGTACGACATCAGCGAGCGGCAGATGCGGCGCGCCTACGACCAGGCCAAGAAGTCCTCCGGCCTGCGGACGGGCGAAGCGCTGATCATCGAGCTGGAGCGCCGCCTCGACGCCCTCGTGCTGCGCTCGGGCCTGGCCCGCACCATCTACCAGTCCCGGCAGATGGTCGTGCACGGCCACATCGAGGTCAACGGACGCAAGGTCGACAAGCCGTCCTTCCGGGTCCGCCCCGACGACGTCGTCCAGGTCCGCGAGCGCTCCCGCGAGAAGACCCCGTTCCTGGTGGCCCGCGAGGGCGGCTGGGCCGGCGACGGCGAGTCCCCGCGCTACCTCCAGGTCAACCTGCAGGCGCTGGCCTTCCGGCTGGACCGCGACCCGAACCGCAAGGAGATCCCGGTGATCTGCGACGAGCAGCTGGTCGTGGAGTACTACGCCCGCTGACCCCCGCGCGCCGCACCTCAGCCCGCCGCCTCAGGAGAGGCGGCGGGCTTGTGCGTCCGCGGCGCCGGCGCCCGCGAACCGCCGCGCTGCTCCCCTCGCACCGGGCCGCGCGGCCGGTCCAGCGCCCGCCGCGCCGCCGCGTCCAGGCCCAGCCGGCCGCCCTCGCCCAGCGCCGCCGCGTAGGCCGCCTCGCCGAGCGCGGCACGCACCCGCTGCTCGCACACCGTGTGCGGCGCGTTGAAATACCGCGAGCCGAACAGCCGCAGCCCCACCGACTCCCACAGCCGCCCCGCCGCGCCCTGGAGGACCGCCGCCTCGTACGGCGCGCCCTCGCCCTCGGTGATCAGCGCCAGCAGTTCGAGCGCCAGCACCGCCCCCACCAGGTCGTCGAAGGCGTGGTCGATGGCGAGCGACTCCTCGGTCAGCCGCCTGGCCCGCTCCGGCTCACCGGCCAGCCAGGCCGCGTAGCCCCGTACGTACAGCGCGTACGCCAGCGTCCAGCGCTCACCGTGGTCCCGGCAGATGTCCGTGACCTCCTCGGCCAGCCGCACCGCCTGCTCCACATCGCCCTGGAAGGCCACCGACATCGCCAACTCGACCTGCGCCATCAGCACATTGCTGTTCAGCTCGCCGATCCCGCGGTAGCGCGCCAGCGCGTCGTCGATGAACCGCTCGGCCCGCGGCATGTCGTCGGAGACCAGCGCCAGGCAGCCGAGCCGGTGCAGCGCGTACGCCTCCGCCACCGCGTTGCCCGTCGCGCGCGCCTCGTCCCGGCAGTCCTGGAGCACCGCGAGCGCCGCCGCCGAATCGCCCTGGAGCACCGCCACGTAGCCGTAGACCCACATCACCTTCGCGCGGGCCTCCGACGGCTCAGCCGGCAGGTCGAGCGCCCGGCCCAGCCAGTACCTGCCCTCCGCGAGCCGCCCGCAGCCCACCCAGCAGAACCACAAGGCGGCCGCCAGGTACTGGCCGACCGCCGGCTCCTCCGGCGGCTCGCCCGGCAGCCCGTCCAGGCTGAACTCCAGCGCCAGCCGCAGATTCGGCAGGTCCGCCGCCACCCGCGCGGCGACCTCCGCCTGCCGCGGGCTGAACCAGTCCAGCTCGCACCATGTGGCGAGCCCCAGATACCAGTCGCGGTGCCTGCGCCTGACCCGCGCCTCGTCGCCCAGCGCGGCCAGCCACCCGGCGCCGTACTCGCGGACGCTGTCCAGCATCCGGTAGCGGGCCGGACCGCCGTCGCCGCCCGCGCCGTCCTCCTGCCGGCTCAGCACCGACTGGGCGACCAGGGCGGCGAGCGCCTCCACGACCTCGTCCCCGGCGATGCCGCCGCCCGCGCACACGTACTCGACCGCCTCCAGGTCGAAACGCCCGGCGAACACCGACAGCCGCGCCCACAGCAGCCGTTCGGCCGGGCTGCACAGCTCATGGCTCCAGCCGATCGCGGTGCGCAGCGCCCGGTGCCGCGCCGGCGCGCTCGGGTCACCGCCGGTCAGCAGCCGGAAACGGTCGTCGAGGCGTTCGAGCACCTGCTCCACCGAGAGCGCGCGCAGCCGTACCGCGGCCAGTTCGAGGGCCAGCGGCAGACCGTCGAGCCGGGCGCACAGCTCGGTCACCGCCGCGGAATTGGCCGCCGTCACGGCGAAGCCGGGCAGCACAGCGGCGGCCCGCTCGCTGAACAGCTGCACCGCCTCGGAATCGGCGGGCAGCGGGTCGAGCGGCAGCAGCCGCTCACCGGTGATGCCCAGCGCCCGCCGGCCCGCCGCCAGCACCCGCAGCCCCGGCGCCCGGCGCAGCAGTTCGGCGACCAAGCCCGCGCACGGCTCGGCCAGCCGGTCGAAGCCGTCGAGCACCAGGAGCAGTTCGCGGTCGGCCAGATGCTCGGCCAGCGCGTCGCGCGGCGCCCTGACGGTGTGGTCGGGCAGCCGCAGCGCCTCCGCGGCCGTGTGGTCCACCAATTCCGCGCCGGGCAGGCCGGTCAGCTCCACGAGCCAGACGCCGTCGCGGAAACGGTCCTGCAACTGCCGGGCGGCACGCAGCGCGAGCCGGGTCTTGCCGACCCCGCCCGGCCCGGTGACCGTGGTCAGCCGTGCGTCGGCCACCATCCGCGTCAACCGGTCGAGTTCCGGCGCCCTGCCGACAAACCGGGTCAGCTCGGACGGGAGGTTGCCCGCAGTCTCCATGGTGCACGGAGCGTACTTGAACGCTCGCGCTACGTACAGCGGGTCGGCCGCGCTCGCCCCCGCCGGGCCGGTACCGCCCCGCCCCCGCTGGCCGTGCCCGGACCTTCCCCCGGCGGGGGTGCTCGCGCAGTTCCCCGCGCCCCTGGTGGGTTGCCCCCTGCGTGGAGGGGAAGGCGCGGGACGGACCAGGAGGGCGGGGCGCGCGGCGCCCCGGGGGAATGCGGTACGGGGGAAAGCCCGCGGCGCGATAGGCTCGGGAGTCAATCGGCCTGGTGACGAGAGGGAGCGCGGCAAGGTGTCCGGTGGAGAAGTGGCCGGCGTGGCCGGCCTCGTGGTGGCGGTGTTCTGGGCGATCCTCGTGTCGTTCCTGGCCGTCGCGCTCGCGCGGCTGTCCAGCACCCTGCGGCGCACCACGGAACTGGTCGCCGGCATCACCGAGCAGGCCGTACCGCTGCTCGGCGAGGCCACCGACGCGCTGCGCTCCGCGCACACCCAGCTGGACCGGGTCGACACGATCACCGCGGACGTGGCCGAGGTGACCGCCAACGCCTCCGCGCTGTCCTCGACCGTCGCCAGCACCTTCGGCGGCCCCCTGGTGAAGGTCGCGGCCTTCGGCTACGGGGTGCGGCGCGCGGTCGGCCTGCAGGCCGGCGGCGCCGGCACGGTGCTGCCCGGCACCCGGCGCGGCCGCCGCCGCAACCGCTCGAAGGACTGAGGCCCCATGTTCCGCCGTCTGTTCTGGTTCCTGACCGGTGCCGCCACCGGAGTGTGGGCCACCACCAAGGTCAACCGCGCGCTGCGCCGGCTCCGCCCGGACAGCCTGGCGGCGGTCGCGGCCGACCGCGCGCTGGAGACCGGCGCGCGGCTGCGTACGTTCGCCCACGACGTCAAGACGGGCATGGCGCAGCGTGAAGTGGAACTGCACGACGCCCTGGGGCTGACCGGCGGGGACGACGCCCGCCGCCGCGGCCCGCTCGAACTGGACACCGACCTCCCGGCGCCGCGCCGGGGCATCGCGTACAACAGGTACGACCGGAAGGACGATCACTGATGGAGTCGGCAGAAATCCGCCGCCGCTGGCTGCGCTTCTTCGAGGAGCGCGGACACACCGTTGTGCCGTCGGCGTCCCTCATCGCCGACGACCCCACGCTGCTGCTGGTCCCGGCGGGCATGGTCCCCTTCAAGCCGTATTTCCTCGGCGAGGTCAAGCCGCCCTTCGCCCGTGCCACCAGCGTCCAGAAGTGCGTCCGCACCCCGGACATCGAAGAGGTCGGCAAGACCACCAGGCACGGCACGTTCTTCCAGATGTGCGGCAACTTCTCCTTCGGCGACTACTTCAAGGAAGGCGCCATCAGCTATGCCTGGGAGCTGCTCACCACGCCCCAGGACCAGGGCGGTTACGGCCTGGAGCCGGAGAAGCTCTGGATCACCGTCTACGAGCAGGACGACGAGGCCGAGCGGATCTGGCGCGACGTGATCGGCGTGCCCGCCGAGCGCATCCAGCGGCTCGGCATGGGCCCCAACTACTGGTCCATGGGCGTCCCCGGCCCCTGCGGCCCCTGCTCCGAGATCAACTACGACCGCGGCCCCGAGTTCGGCGCCGAGGGCGGCCCCGCCGTCAACGACGAGCGCTACGTGGAGATCTGGAACCTGGTCTTCATGCAGTACGAGCGCGGCGCCGGCGAGGGCAAGGAGGACTTCCCGATCCTCGGCGACCTGCCCGCCAAGAACATCGACACCGGCCTCGGCCTCGAACGCCTCGCGATGATCCTGCAAGGCGTGCAGAACATGTACGAGACCGACACCTTGCAGGTCGTGATCGACAAGGCCACCGAGCTGACCGGCGTCCGCTACGGGCAGTCGCAGGACACCGATGTGGCACTGCGGGTGGTCGCCGACCACATGCGCACCTCGATGATGCTGATCGGCGACGGTGTCACCCCCGGCAACGAGGGCCGCGGCTATGTGCTGCGCCGCATCATGCGCCGCGCCATCCGCAACATGCGGCTGCTCGGCGCCCACGACCCGGTGGCCGCCGACCTGATCGACGTGGTGCTCAAGTCGATGGGCGAGCAGTACCCGGAACTGCTCACCGACCGCAAGCGGATCGAGACCGTCGCCCTCGCCGAGGAGGCCGCCTTCCTCAAGACGCTCAGGTCCGGCACCAACATCCTCGACACCGCCGTCACCGAGACCAAGGCCGCCGGCGGCCGGGTGCTGTCCGGCGACCAGGCCTTCCTGCTGCACGACACCTGGGGCTTCCCGATCGACCTCACCCTGGAAATGGCCTCCGAGCAGGGCCTTTCCGTGGACGAGGACGGCTTCCGGCGGCTGATGAAGGAACAGCGCGACCGGGCCAAGGCCGACGCCCGCGCCAAGAAGACCGGGCACGCCGACCTGTCGGCCTACCGCGAGGTCGCCGACCGCTCGGGCAGCACCCAGTTCACCGGCTACACCGAGAACCACAACGAGGCCACCGTCGTCGGCCTGCTCGTCGACGGCCTGCCCGCGCCGGCCGCCACCGAGGGCGACGAGGTCGAGGTCGTCCTGGACCGCACCCCGTTCTACGCCGAGGGCGGCGGCCAGCTCGCCGACACCGGCCGCATCCGCGTCGAGGGCGGCGCCGTCGTCGAGGTCCGCGACGTCCAGCAGCCGGTGCCCGGCGTCAGCGTGCACAAGGGCGTCGTCCAGGTCGGCGAGATCACCCTGGGCGCCACCGCCCTCGCCCAGATCGACCTGGTCCGCCGCCGCGCCATCGCCCGCGCCCACAGCGCCACCCACCTCACCCACCAGGCGCTGCGCGACGCCCTGGGCCCGACCGCCGCCCAGGCCGGCTCGGAGAATTCTCCCGGCCGCTTCCGCTTCGACTTCGGCTCGCCGGCCGCCGTCCCCGGCACCGTGCTGACCGACGTCGAGCAGAAGATCAACGAGGTGCTGGCCCGCGAACTCGACGTCACCGCCGAGGTGCTGCCGATCGCCGAGGCCAAACGGCAGGGCGCCATCGCCGAGTTCGGCGAGAAGTACGGCGAGCACGTCCGGGTGGTCACCATCGGCGACTTCTCCAAGGAGCTGTGCGGCGGCACCCATGTGCACAACACCGCCCAGCTCGGCCTGGTCAAGCTGCTCGGCGAGTCCTCGATCGGCTCGGGCGTGCGCCGGGTCGAGGCCCTGGTCGGTGTGGACGCCTACAACTTCCTGGCCCGCGAGCACACCGTCGTGGCCCAGCTGACCGAGCTGGTCAAGGGCCGCCCCGAGGAACTGCCCGACAAGATCTCCGGCATGCTCGCCAAGCTCAAGGACGCCGAGAAGGAGATCGAGCGCTTCCGCGCCGAGAAGGTGCTCCAGGCCGCCGCGGGCCTGGCCGCCACCGCCCAGGACGTCAAGGGCCTCGCCCTGGTCACCGGCTCGGTGCCGGAGGGCACCGGTGCCGACGACCTGCGCCGGCTGGTGCTCGACGTACGGCAGCGCATCACCGGCGGCCGTCCGGCCGTCGTCGCGCTGTTCACGGTGGCCAACGGCCGCCCGCTGACCGTGGTCGCCACCAACGAGGGCGCCCGCGAGCGCGGCGTCAAGGCCGGTGAGCTGGTCCGTACCGCCGCCAAGGCGCTCGGCGGCGGCGGTGGCGGCAAGGACGACGTCGCCCAGGGCGGCGGGCAGAACCCGGCCGCCGTCCAGGATGCCGTCGAGGCCGTGCAGCGGCTCGTCGCGGAGAAGGCGTGACGGTGCCGGAAGCCTTCGCCGGCGGCGACGCCGAGCCCGCGAGGCCCGCGATACGGCGCGGCCGGCGGCTCGGCGTCGACGTCGGGGACGCCAGGATCGGGGTCGCCTCCTGCGACCCCGACGGCATCCTCGCGACGCCTGTCGAGACGGTGCCCGGCCGGGACGTCCCCGCGGCCCTGCGCAGGCTCGCGGAGATCGTCGCCGAGTACGAGCCGATCGAGGTCGTCGTCGGACTGCCGCGCTCGCTCAACGGCGGCGAAGGTCCGGCCGCCGCCAAGGTGCGGGCCTTCGCGCTGAGTGTGGCGAAAATCATCACTCCGGTGCCGGTGCGGCTGGTGGACGAGCGGATGACCACCGTGACGGCCGCTCAGGGGCTGCGGGCGTCGGGCGTGAAGGCGAAGAAGGGACGCTCCGTAGTCGATCAGGCGGCGGCCGTCATCATTCTGCAGAGCGCGCTGGAGACCGAACGAGTGTCAGGCAAAGCTCCGGGGGAGAGCGTCCAATCCTTTATCTGATCGCGATACGGTAACGTTCCGCGCGACACGGCGGCGCCTTCTGGCGCCGCCCGTTTCGCAAGGTCGGCAGTCCCGCTGCCGACCGCGTACCAAGGGGACCGATGACTGACTATGGCCGGGGCTCCGGCTCCGAACCGTGGCACCCGGACGACCCGCTGTTCGGCGATGCGTACGACGGGGGCCAGGGCTACCAGCAGCCGCAGCAGCCTCCGCAGCAGGACCAGGGGGGCGAGTGGCAGCAGGACCCGTACGCCACAGGTCAGCATCAGCAGCAGTACCCGCAGCACAGCACCGGCCAGTACCCGCACCAGCAGCCGCAGCAGTATCAGCAGCAGCCGTACCCGATGCAGCAGGACGCCGGCCAGTACCCGCAGCAGTCGCAGCAGCAGTACCCGCAGCAGGGCGGCTACGACGGCTACGACACCGGCTCGCACGGGACGTACGACACCGGGTCGCATCCGGCCGGCGGCTACGGCAACCACGATCCGTACGGCGGCCAGCAGCCCCAGGACCCCTACGGCGGCCAGCAGCAGCCCGGCTACTACGGCCAGGGCGGCTACCCGCAGCAACCCCAGCAGCCGCAGCAGTACGGCCAGCAGCCCCAGCAGCCGGTCCCCGGCCTCCAGCAGCCGCAGAGCGGCCAGCCGGGCCAGCCCGGCCAGCAGCAGGGCCAGCCGGCGCCCGGCCAGGCGCGGCCCCAGCAGCCGGGACCGGGCGGGCACCCGCAGGAGCCCGGCGCCCGGCCGCTGCGCACCGCCCCGGCCAACACCGGCGAGTGGGACCCGGACGGCGAGGACGACCCGCGCGAGCACGCCTTCTTCGCCGGCCGCGACGACGATGACGAGGACACACCGGCCCCGGCCGGCGAGAGCGGCGGCCGGCGGGCCGGCCGGAACCAGCCCAAGGGCGGCAAGAAGCGCCGCAGCGGCTGCGCCTGCATGGTGGTGCTGCTGGTGCTCGGCGGCGGCCTGGCCGGCGGTGCCTACTTCGGCTACGGCGTCTACCAGGACCACTTCGGCCCGGCCCCCGACTACTCGGGCAACGGCAGCGGCAGCGTACTGGTCGAGGTCCCCAAGGGCTCGACCCTGACCACCATGGGCAATCTGCTCAAGAACGCCGGAGTGGTCAAGAGCGTCGACGCCTTCACCGCCGCGGCCCGCAACAACCCCAAGGGCCAGTCCATCCAGGCCGGTGTCTACGCGCTCAACAAGAACATGTCGGCCGCCGCGGCCGTGACCATGATGCTCGACCCGACATCGCAGAACGCCATGATCATCGCCGAGGGCATGCGCGACAAGCAGATCTACGCCGCCATCGACAAACGGCTCGACATCAAGCCCGGCACCACAGAGGGCATCGCCCACGCCCAGGCGAAGAACCTCGGCCTGCCCGACTGGGCCGACACCAGCGCGAACGTCAAGGACCCGCTGGAGGGCTTCCTCTTCCCGTCCCGCTACAGCGTGGCCAAGGGCATGAAGCCCGAGGACCTGCTCAAGCAGATGGTCGGCATGGCCAAGCAGCAGTACGCGCAGTACGACCTCGCGGCCGAAGCCAGGAAGCAGGGACTGAGCAGCCCCTACCAACTGCTCACCGTCGCCAGCCTGGTGCAGGCCGAGGGCAAGACCGACGACGACTTCCGCAAGATGGCCAAGGTCATCTACGACCGGCTGCTGCCCAGCAACAAGCAGGGCACCAACCAGCTGCTGCAGTTCGACTCCACGTACAACTACATCAAGAACTCCAGCGACACGAAGATCGCCATCAAGGATGTCTACTCGCTCAGGGACCCTTACAACACGTACCGGAACAAGGGCCTGACCCCCGGACCGATCGGCAACCCCGGCATCAACGCCCTCAAGGCCGCGATGGATCCCGACTCCGGGCCGTGGTATTTCTTCATCTCGCTGGACGGCAAGACCACCCAGTTCACCGAGACTCTGGACGAGTTCAACAAGATCAAGACCCAGTAGGCCCCGCGGCAGGAAAGACGTCAGTGGACACCACAGCACCGACCCCGGGCACCCGCCGCGCCGCCGTGCTCGGCTCGCCCATCGCGCATTCGCTGTCCCCGGTCCTGCACCGGGCCGCGTACGCCGCGATGGGCCTGGACGGCTGGCACTACGACCGCTTCGAGGTCGACGAGGCCGCGCTGCCCGGCTTCGTCGCGGGCCTCGACCCGGCCGAGTGGGCGGGCCTGTCGCTGACCATGCCGCTCAAGCGGGCCGTGATCCCGCTGCTCGACACCATCAGCGACACCGCGGCCTCCGTGGAGGCCGTCAACACCGTCGTCCTGGGCAAGGACGGCCGGCTCGGCGGCGACAACACCGACATCCCCGGCCTGCTCGCCGCGCTGCGCGAGCGCGGCATCACCTCGGTGCCGTCCGCCGCCGTCCTGGGTGCGGGCGCCACCGCCTCCTCGGCGCTGGCCGCGCTCGCCCGGATCTGCACCGGCGAGGTGACGGCGTACGTACGCGGCCCGGCGCGCGCCGCCGAGATGCGGCAGTGGGGGACGCGCCTCGGTGTGACCGTACGCACCGCCGACTGGGCCGACGCGGAGCGGGCGCTGGCCGAACCGCTGGTCGTCGCCACCACCCCGGCGGGCGCCGCCGACCACCTCGCCGGCGCCGTACCCGAGCGGCCCGGCGCGCTCTTCGACGTGCTCTACCACCCGTGGCCCACCGCGCTGGCCGCCGCCTGGGCCGCGCGCGGCGGGCCGGTGCTCGGCGGCCTCGACCTGCTGGTCCACCAGGCCGTGCTCCAGGTCGAACAGCACACCGGGCACGGCGGCGTACCGCTGGACGCGATGCGCGCGGCGGGCGAGGCGGTACTCGGCGCGCACTGACCCCGGCCCGGCGCCGCACCGCCTCCCCTGCCGTGTCTCCCGCCGCGTCCCGCACCCTGGACGCGGGTCCTGGCGGCACGGTGAAACGTGGGAGAATCGAGGCGGGAAAAACGGCAGGCCGTTGTCGAGGGAGCACCGTTGAGCAGATTGCGCTGGCTGACCGCGGGGGAATCGCACGGCCCCGCACTCGTCGCGACGCTGGAGGGCCTGCCCTCCGGGGTGCCCGTCACCACCGAGCTGGTGGCCGACGCGCTCGCCCGGCGCCGGCTCGGCTACGGACGCGGCGCGCGGATGAAGTTCGAGCGCGACGAGGTGACCTTCATCGGCGGTGTACGCCACGGCCTGACCATGGGCAGTCCGGTGGCCGTGATGGTCGGCAACACCGAGTGGCCCAAGTGGGAACAGGTCATGGCCGCCGACCCGGTCGACCCCGGGATCCTCGCGGGACTCGCCCGCAACGCGCCGCTGACCCGGCCCCGGCCCGGCCACGCCGACCTGGCCGGCATGCAGAAGTACGACCTCGACGAGGCCCGCCCGGTGCTGGAGCGCGCCAGCGCCCGCGAGACCGCGGCCAGGGTCGCGCTCGGCGCCGTCGCCCGCTCCTACCTCAAGGAGACCGCGGGCATCGAGATCGTCTCCCACGTGGTGGAACTGGCCGGTGCCAAGGCCCCCTACGGCGTCGTGCCGGTGCCCGGCGACGAGGCCAGGCTCGACGCCGACCCGGTGCGCTGCCTCGACGCCGCCGCCAGCGAGGCGATGGTCGCCGAGATCGACCAGGCCCACAAGGACGGCGACACCCTCGGCGGCGTCGTCGAAGTGCTCGCCTACGGGGTGCCGGTCGGCCTCGGCTCGCACGTCCACTGGGACCGCAGGCTCGACTCCCGGCTCGCCGGCGCCCTGATGGGCATCCAGGCGATCAAGGGCGTCGAGGTCGGCGACGGCTTCGGCCTCGCCCGGGTCCCCGGCTCCCAGGCGCACGACGAGATCCTGCCGGGACCCGGCGGCGTCCGCCGCGCCACGGGGCGCTCCGGCGGCACCGAGGGCGGCATGAGCACCGGCGAACTGCTCAGGGTCCGCGCCGCGATGAAGCCCATCGCCACCGTCCCGCGCGCGCTGGCCACCATCGACGTCGTCACCGGCGAGCCCTCGCAGGCCCACCACCAGCGCTCCGACGTCTGCGCGGTGCCCGCCGCCGGAATCGTCGCCGAGGCCATGGTCGCCCTGGTGCTCGCCGACGCGGTCGCCGAGAAGTTCGGCGGCGACTCCGTCGCGCAGACCCGGCGCAGCGTCCGCGGCTACCTCGACAACCTGGCCGTCCGGTGACCGCGCCGGCGGACACACCGGCAGGTCCCCCCGCGGTCGTCCTCGTCGGGCCGCCCGGGGCGGGCAAGAGCACCGTCGGCCGGATCCTCGCCGACCGGCTCGGCGTCGGCTACCGCGACACCGACGCCGACATCGAGGCCACCGCGGGCAAGCCCATCCCGGACATCTTCATCGACCAGGGCGAACCCCACTTCCGCGAGCTGGAACGCGCCGCCGTGCGCGACGCGCTGGCCGGCCACAGCGGAGTGCTGTCGCTCGGCGGCGGCGCGATCATGGACGAGGCCACCAGGACGCTGCTCGCCGGACTGCCGGTGATCTTCCTGGACGTCGGCCTGCACGCCGCCGTCCACCGGGTCGGCCTCGACGCGCCCCGCCCGCTGCTCGCGGTCAACCCGCGGCAGAGCTGGCGCGAACTGATGGACACGCGCCGCCCGCTCTACACCGAGGCCGCCAGGGCCGTCGTCGGCACCGACGACAGCACCCCCGAGGACGTGGCCGAAGCCGTCCTCGACGCACTCCAGCTGAAGGACGCATGAGCGAGAACCGTCCCCTGACCGCGCCCCCCGTCCGCATCACCGTCGCCGGCAGCGCGGGCACGGCCGCCTACGACGTACTGATCGGCCACCAACTGCTCGGCGAACTGCCCGGGTTGATCGGCCCGAAGGCCAAGCGCGTCGCCGTCCTGCACCCCGAGGCGCTGGCCGGCACCGGCGAGGCGGTACGCGAGGACCTCGCGGAGCAGGGCTACGAGGCCATCGCCATCCAGCTGCCCAACGCGGAAGAGGCCAAGACCGCCGAGGTCGCCGCCTACTGCTGGAAGGCGCTCGGGCAGACCGGCTTCACCCGCACCGACGTCATCGTCGGCGTCGGCGGCGGCGCCACCACCGACCTGGCCGGCTTCGTCGCCGCGACCTGGCTGCGCGGAGTGCGCTGGATCGCGGTACCCACCACCGTGCTCGGCATGGTCGACGCGGCCGTCGGCGGCAAGACCGGCATCAACACCGCCGAGGGCAAGAACCTGGTCGGCGCCTTCCACCCGCCCGCCGGAGTGCTCTGCGACCTCGCCGCACTCGACACGCTCGCCACCAACGACTACGTCAGCGGGCTCGCCGAGATCATCAAGGCCGGCTTCATCGCCGACCCGGCGATCCTCGACCTGATCGAGGCCGACCCGCAGGCCGCCCGCAGCCCGCAGTACGCGCACACCGCCGAACTCGTCGAACGCGCCGTCCGCGTCAAGGCCGAGGTCGTCTCCACCGACCTCAGGGAGTCCGGGCTGCGCGAGATCCTCAACTACGGCCACACGCTGGCGCACGCCATCGAGAAGAACGAGCGCTACAACTGGCGGCACGGTGCCGCCGTCTCCGTCGGCATGGTCTTCGCCGCGGAGCTGGGCCGGCTCGCGGGCCGCCTCGACGACGCCACCGCCGACCGGCACCGCGCCGTCCTCGGCGCGGTCGGCCTGCCGCTCACCTACCGCGGCGACCAGTGGCCCCGGCTGCTGGAGACCATGAAGGTCGACAAGAAGTCCCGCGGCGACCTGCTGCGCTTCATCGTGCTCGACGGCCTCGGCAAGCCCACCGTCCTGGAGGGCCCCGACCCGGCCGTCCTGCTCGCCGCCTACGGGGAGGTATCCGCGTGACCCGCCCGGTGCTGGTACTCAACGGCCCCAACCTCGGCCGGCTCGGCTCGCGCGAGCCCGACGTCTACGGCTCCACGTCCTACGCGGGGCTCGTCGAGGAGTGCCGCAAGGTCGGCGCGGACCTCGGCTTCGACGTCGAGGTCCGCGAGACCAACGACGAGGGCGAGCTGATCGGCTGGCTCCACGAAGCGGCCGACGGCCGCGTTCCCGTCGTCCTCAACCCGGGTGCCTTCACCCACTACTCCTACGGTCTGCGGGACGCGGCGGCGCAGCGCACGGCGCCGCTGATCGAGGTCCACATCTCGAACCCCTACGCCAGGGAGGCCTTCCGCCACACCTCGGTCATCGCGGCGGTCGCCTCCGGCACGATCGCCGGCTTCGGCCTCGCCTCCTACCGCCTGGCCCTCCAATCCCTGGCAGACCCCCCGACTGCCTGAGGAAGCACCCCCTCTCTGCAGCCGCGAACTGCCCGGTGCCCCCGCGCGGCGCGAGGAACCGCGCGCCCAGCCACGACGCTGCCGCGCTGTCCGCACACCGAGGACCTGCCCCTTCCCCGGCCGCGGGGGTTCCGCGGCACCCCGTCGGCACGGGGGTGCCCCACAAGGGCGCGGGGAACGGCACGAGCGACCACCCACCGCCCGCTGGTCCGGCTGCGACGGCAACCCCCCGCCGGCCCGGTGAGGCCCGCGCCCCGGTCGGTGGGCGTACTCACCGCACGACGGTGAGCGAAAGGGCACCCGGGAGATTCCCGGGCGTTCACCAAAGAACGCACGGGAACGGTACCGTTCCCTCAACCCGCGCGGCAGCGCACCCCGCACGAGATGGAGTCCGCCGACATGCAGCACGCTGTGGGGGCGCCGCAGCCCGGCGGGGGGCCGACGCCGCCCGTCACAAGCGTCACCGGGCACTTCCCGCTGCCCGCCGCGGCGCCGGTCCATCTGCCGGCGCCGGACGGCGCCGGCGGCGGCGCCCCCGGCCCGGTCGCCGTCCTGCTGATCGGCGCGGCGGGCGCGGGCAAGACGACCATCGCCCGGCACTGGGCGGACAGCCGCAGCGCCGCGACCGCGCACATCAGCCTCGATGACGTACGCGAATGGGTACGCGCGGGCTTCGCCGACCCGCAGGCCGGGTGGAACGAGCACTCCGAGGCGCAGTACCGGCTGGCCCGCCGCACCTGCGGCTTCGCCGCCCGCAACTTCCTGGCCAACGGAGTGTCCTGCATCATCGACGACGCCGTCTTCCCCGACCGCCCCGCGGTCGG
Organism: Streptomyces sp. IBSBF 2435; assembly: GCF_036815005.1. Taxonomy (NCBI): domain Bacteria; kingdom Bacillati; phylum Actinomycetota; class Actinomycetes; order Kitasatosporales; family Streptomycetaceae; genus Streptomyces; species Streptomyces sp. IBSBF 2435. Next base: position 47,863 of record NZ_JAJSYW010000013.1, read on the forward strand.
CCTCGGCGGCTGGAAGCGCCACGTCGGCCCCGGGCTGCTCCCGGTGGTCCTGCTGCCCGGCCTGGACATCGTCCTGACCCGCAACGCCGAGCGCAGCGGCAACCGGCGGCTGTCCGACGAGGAGGTCGCCCGTATCCACGGCCGGATGGCCGGCTGGTACGGCTCGGGGCTGCCCATCATCGACAACTCCCAGCTGGACGTCGCCGCCGCCGCCGCGGCCCTCGACCGGGTGGTCGCCCGCAGCCTCCAGGGGCCCCCGGTCTGGTGACCGGGCGGCCCGCCGCGCCGGTGGCCGGGGAACGACCCCTTCGGCGGGCGAAAAGGGGCGGGCCACAGGCGGGCGCCATAAGCTCGCGGCATGGCGGAGGTGCATGCGACCCGCAGGGACCGGCTGCGTGAGCGGTGTGCGGCGGAAGGGCTCGGTGCCGCGCTGGTGACGCGACCGGCGAACGTACGGTATCTGGCCGGCTGCGCGCCGCCCGGCTCCGCGCTGCTGGTCGGCCCGGGGTCCGAGGACATCCTCGTGCACCTGCGACCGCCCCCGGACGACGAGGGCGGCGGCCGGCCGGACGACCTGCGCTCGACCGTACTCCCGTCGCCCGACGGCGACGCCGCGGTGGCCGCGGCCACCCTCGCGTGGGAGCAGCACGCGGAGTCCCTCGCCGTCGAGGAGCACCACCTCACCGTGGCGCGGCACCGTGCCATAGGCTCGGTGGCGGACGCTCTCGCGCTCTCCGACCTCGGCGGCGCCGTCGAGCAGTTGCGCCTGGTCAAGGACGAGCACGAGATCGCCGCCCTGCGGATCGCCGCGGAGATCGCCGACCAGGCGCTCGGCGAGCTGCTGGAGTCGATCCTGGTCGGCCGCACCGAGCGGCACCTGGCACTCGAACTGGAACGGCGGCTCGTCGACCACGGCGCCGACAGCGCGGCCTTCCCGACCTCCGTGGGCACCGGCCCGCACTCCGGCACCGCCCGCCATGTGCCGACCGACCGCCGCGTCGAGGAGGGCGACTTCCTGACCGTCCGCCTCGGCGCGTGCTACCGCGGCTACCGCTGCGAGGTGGGCCGTACCTTCGTGATCGGTACGGCTCCGGCCGGCTGGCAGATCGACCTGTACGACCTGGTCTTCAACGCCCAGCGGGCCGGCCGTGAGGCGCTGGCACCCGGTGTGGCCTGCCGGGACGTCGACCGGGCGACCCGCCAGCCGCTGGTCGCGGCGGGGCACGCGGACGGGGTGGCGCAGTGGTCGGGCCACGGTGTCGGCCTGGAAATCGACGAGGACCCTCAGTTGTCCCCTGCGGCCATGGGTAAACTGGACGCTTGCGTGCCGGTCACCGTCGAACCGGGGGTCCACCTTCCGGGCCGCGGCGGTGTCCGCATCGACGACACACTCGTCGTACGCCCCCTGGCGGACGGCGGACCCGAGCTACTCACCATCACGACCAAGGAACTCCTCGCCCTGTGACGGGCGCGGGTCTCCGCGGTCCCCGAAGCAGCACTTTCAGGAGATTCCGCAACCGTGGCCACCACGAACGACCTCAAGAACGGCCTCGTGCTCAAGCTCGACAGCGGCCAGCTCTGGACCGTAGTCGAGTTCCAGCACGTCAAGCCCGGCAAGGGCCCCGCCTTCGTGCGCACCAAGCTGAAGCACGTGCTCTCCGGGAAGGTCGTCGACAAGACCTTCAACGCGGGTGTGAAGGTCGAGACCGCCAACGTCGACAAGCGCGGCATGCAGTTCTCCTACAAGGACGGCACCGACTTCGTCTTCATGGACACCGAGACCTTCGACCAGATCACGGTCACCCCCGAGGTCGTCGGCGACGCCGCCAACTACCTGCTCGAAGGCTTCGAGGCCGTCGTCGCGATGTACGAGGGCGCGCCGCTGTACATCGAGCTGCCCGCCTCCGTCGAGCTGGTCATCGAGTACACCGAGCCCGGTGTGCAGGGCGACCGCTCCACCGGCGGCTCCAAGCCGGCGCGGCTGGAGACCGGCTACGAGATCGGCGTCCCGCTGTTCATCACCACAGGTGAAAAGGTGAAGGTCGACACCCGCACCGGCGACTACCTCGGCCGGGTGAACAGCTAACCGTGGCTGCCCGGAACAAGGCCCGCAAGCGTGCCTTCCAGATCCTCTTCGAGGCGGACCAGCGGGGTGCAGACCCGGTCACCGTCATGGCGGACTGGATCCGGCTCGCCCGGACCGACGACCGGCAGCCGCCGGTCACCGAGTACACGATGCAGCTGGTCGAGGGGTACACGGCACACGCCGGGCCGATCGACGACCTGCTCTCCACGCACGCGGTGGGCTGGACGCTGGACCGGATGCCGGTCGTGGACCGCAACGTGCTGCGGCTCGGCGCGTACGAGCTGATCTGGGAGGACGGCGTCCCGGATCCGGTGGTGCTGGACGAGGCGGTGGAGCTGGCCAAGGAATTCTCCACCGACGAATCCCCGTCCTTCGTCAACGGACTGCTCGGCCGGCTGATGGAGCTGAAGCCGACCCTGCCGCGCTAGGGGCCGGCCGGCCGTACCGCCTGCGACCAGGCCCGACAGCAGAAGTTGAACAATATTCTGCTTCGGGCCTGGTGTGTGCGGCGGGCTGTGGCCTAGATTCCGCCGCATGGACGAAGCGGCCGGACCCGGCGACGACGACACGATCCTGGCCCGCCTGGCGGGCCTGCGGGCAGCCGACCTGCCGGTGCGCGGCGGCCGGACCATGGCGTACGTCTACGACTCGGGGCTCGCCGGGCTCGATGATCTGGCGGCCCGCGCGCACACCGCCTTCGCCGGCGTCAACGGCCTGGACATGACCGCCTTCCCCAGCGTCGTCACGCTGGAGAACGACATCGTCCGGCGGACCGCGCAGCTGCTCGGCGGCGGCCCCGGCACCGCGGGCACCTTCACCAGCGGCGGCACCGAGAGCTGCCTGCTCGCCGTGCTGACCGCCCGCGAGCACGCGGCCAGGACCCGCGGGGTCACCGCACCCGAGATCGTGCTGCCGCAGACCGCGCACGCCGCCTTCCACAAGGCCGCCGCCCTCTTCGGCCTCACCGCCGTCACCGTCCCCGTCGACCCCGCCACCTTCCGGGTACGGCCGCAGGACGTCGCCGCCGCCCTCACCCCGCGCACCGCCCTGGTGGTGGCCTCCGCGCCCTCGTACGCGCACGGCGTGGTCGACCCGGTGCAGGACGTCGCCGCGGCGGCGGCCGAGCGGGGCGTGCTGTGCCATGTCGACGCCTGCATCGGCGGCTGGTATCTCGGGCACCGCGCGCTCGCCGGCGGCATCGCACCGCCGCCGCCCTTCGACCTGGGCGTGCCCGGCGTCAGCTCGCTCTCGGTCGACCTGCACAAATACGGCTACACGCCCAAGGGCGCCTCCGTCCTGCTCTTCCGGGACGCGGACCTGCGCAGGCACGGCTGGTTCGCGCACGCCTCCTGGCCCGGCTACCCGGTGGTCAACGCGACGCTCCAGGGCACCAAGTCCGCCGGGCCGCTCGCCGCGGCCTGGGCGGTACTGCACAAGGTCGGCACCGCCGGATACGTCGAGCTGGCCCGCCGGGTGCACGAGGCGACCCGGCTGCTGGCAGACGGCATCGGGGGGATCGACGGGCTGCGGGTGCTCGGCGACCCGGACGCCTCGCTGGTCGCCGTCGCCGCCGACGACCCGGACCTCGATCCCTTCGTCGTCGCCGACGAGATGCGGCTGCGCGGCTGGTACCTCCAGCCGCAGCCCGCGTTCGCCGGCTCCCCGGCGAATCTGCACCTGACCGTGACCGCGGCCGTCGCCGACCCGGCCCGTATCGCGGAACTGCTGGCCGAACTCGCCGCCGCCACGGACCGGGCCCGCGCCCTCGGGCCTGTCACCGTCGACCCCGGCATCGTGGAGATCGCCGCCGCCCTCGACCCCGCCACTCTCGGCCCGGCCGAGGTCGCGCTCGCGCTTGAGGTCGCGGGCGTCGGCGCCGACGGCGCGCTCCCGCAGCGGATGGCGCCGGTGCTCGCCGTGCTCCAGGCGCTGCCCGCGCCCCTGACGGAGCGTCTGCTGCCCGAGGTCATCTCCCGGCTCTACGCCGGCTGATACTCCGCCGGGGTCCGGGTCTGCGTCGAGCTGGGGTCCGCCCGGGTCCGGCTCCACGTCGAGTGGAGCGCAGCCCGCGGAAAGCCGGGTGCCGCGGCTGCCTCGCGCCCGCTACCGTCGCCCGTGGAATCGCGCGCCACCAGCCTGCTGCGGCGCGCGCGTTGACGAGTGAGGGGAGCCGGCCGTGCGCGAGCGCACCGCTGTTGTCGTCCCCCCCCCGTCACGGCACAAGGTGATCCTGGTGTCTTCGCGCCTCCGGCGCCGGCTGCGCGCCGGCCCCGGACCCCGTGACGCACTCCAGGCTCTGATCCGCCGGCCCACCGCCGGTACGGCGGGCCCGGTGCTCCCGTGGAATCGCGCCCGCCCTTTTCCCTGATCACCCGAAAGGCCCAGGGCCGTGCGCAGCACCCACGACCGCCAGACCGCCGACCCGCTCGCCGCCGTCCGCGACCTCGGCGTCCTCGCCCATGTGGCCGCGGGCAAGACCACCGTCACCGAGCGGATCCCCTACCTCACCGGCGCCACCCGCAAGCGCGGTGAGGCCCACGACGGCACGCATCGCAAGCGGTCCGTCACCCAGGGGCGCGGGGGACCGCGCGCCCAGCCGCGACGGCGGGTCAGGCGAACCGCCACCGCAAGTGGCACGCACGCCACACCCCCCGGAGGGAGGCCGCGGAAACGGACTGCCCGGGGCGGTGGCCCGGGGTGAGCGGGGCCACCGCCCCGGGCGGCGGGACGTTTCTGCAGGTATGCGGGTCAAAGCCGGGCGTCAGCCCTCGTCGTGCTGAACCGCCCGCCTGGCGTCGGCGTCGAGCACGCCCCACCCGATGAGCTGCTCGGTGAGGACCGACGGCGACTGGTCGTAGATCACGGCGAGCGTACGGAGATCGTCCTGCCGGATCGACAGCACCTTCCCGTTGTAGTCGCCGCGCTGGCTCTGAATGGTGGCCGCGTAACGCTGCAGCGGCCCGGCCTTCTCCGGCGGGACCTGGGAGAGGCGCTCAAGGTCGAGCACGAGCTTCGGCGGCGGCTCTGCGGCCCCGCCGGGAGTCGTACCCGGCAGCAGCTCCTGCACGGGCACGCCGTAGAAATCGGCGAGCTCGGCGAGGCGCTGCACGGTCACGGCACGGTCGCCGCGCTCGTACGACCCCACGACCACTGCCTTCCAGCGGCCCTGGGACTTCTCCTCGACACCGTGCAGAGAAAGGCCCTGCTGCGTGCGGATGGCGCGGAGCTTGGCTCCGAGCTGTTTGGCGTAATCGCTGGACATATGGCTCCCCGGACGGAAACTCGGTGACTCACTGTGAGGTTACGCAGCGTAATCCACGCTCGTCAAGCCGAACAGGTCCGACCGGTCTCTGACCTGGGAGGTCTGCGTCACCTGATATCGTGATGACGTACCCCTGACGTCCTTTAACGCCCGTCCCGTGAGGCGGGGAAGGAGGTCCCCGACCGATGGTCGAAGACCGCACGACCGCAGGACCGCAGGACCGCCCGGTCCTCGAAGCGCCCGACATGGCCCGCGTCCTGACCCGTATCGCCCACGAGATCGTCGAGCGCGCCAAGGGCGCCGACGACGTGGTGCTGCTCGGCGTCCCCACCCGAGGGGTGTTCCTGGCCCGCAGGCTGGCCGCCAAACTCGCCGAGATCACCGGCCGCGAGGCCGCCGTCGGCTCGCTCGACACCACCATGTACCGCGACGACCTGCGGCTGCACCCGCCGCGGGCGCTGGCGACCACCGACATCCCCGGCGACGGCGTCGACGGCCGGCTCGTCATCCTGGTGGACGACGTGCTGTTCTCGGGCCGCACCATCCGCGCCGCCCTGGACGCGCTCAACGACATCGGCCGCCCCCGCGCGGTGCAGCTCGCCGTCCTGGTCGACCGCGGGCACCGCGAGCTGCCGATCAGGGCCGACTACGTCGGCAAGAACCTGCCGACCTCGCAGCGCGAGACCGTCAGGGTCCTGCTCACCGAGCACGACGGGCGCGACAGCGTCCTGCTCGGCCAGCGGGAGCCCGGCGCGCGCAACGGCCACGGCGCGGCCGCGGACGAGTAGCGCCCCCGCACCAGGACCCGTCACGGGGTCCTGCGCTGCCGCGCGCCCGCTCGCCGCCCCCGTAGCCGCCCACCGCCAGGCCAGGCCCCAGCACCCCCGGAGACCCCGATGAAGCGCCACCTGATCTCGGCCGCCGACCTCACCCGCGACGACGCCCTGCTGATCCTCGACACCGCGGAGGAGATGGCCCGCGTCGCCGACCGGCCGATCAAGAAACTGCCCACCCTGCGCGGCCGTACCGTCGTCAACCTGTTCTTCGAGGACTCGACGCGGACGCGCATCTCCTTCGAGGCCGCCGCCAAGCGGCTGTCGGCCGATGTGATCAACTTCTCCGCCAAGGGCTCCTCGGTGTCCAAGGGCGAATCCCTCAAGGACACCGCGCTGACCCTGGAGGCGATGGGCGCCGACGCCGTCGTCATCCGGCACCACTCCTCCGGCGCCCCGCACCGGCTGGCGACCTCCGGCTGGATCAACGCATCGGTCGTCAACGCGGGCGACGGCACCCACGAGCACCCCACCCAGGCACTGCTGGACGCCTTCACCATGCGCCGCCACCTGTCCGGCGTCGGCCGCGACCTGGAGGGCCGCAGGGTCACCGTCGTCGGCGACATCCTGCACAGCCGGGTCGCCCGCTCCAACGTCCTGCTGCTGACCACGCTGGGGGCCAGGGTCACCCTGGTGGCCCCGCCCACCCTGCTGCCGATCGGCGTCGAGCAGTGGCCCTGCGAGGTGTCGTACGACCTCGACGCGGTGCTCGCCAAGTCCGACGCGGTGATGATGCTGCGGGTCCAGAGCGAGCGGATGAACGCCGCCTACTTCCCCACCGAGCGCGAGTACGCCCGCCGCTACGGCCTGGACGGGCAGCGGATGGCGGCGCTGCCCGAGCACGCCGTCGTCATGCATCCCGGGCCGATGAACCGCGGCATGGAGATCACCGCCGAGGTCGCCGACTCGCCGCGCTGCACCGCGGTCGAACAGGTCGCCAACGGCGTCAGCACCCGGATGGCGGTGCTCTACCTGCTGCTCGGCGGCTCCGAGCCGGCCATCAGCACCGACCGTTCCGACAGCGCCCGCACCGAGGAGAGCAAGTAACCATGAGCGACACCCTGATCCGCGGGGCCAAGATCCTCGGCGGCGCCCCCCAGGACGTACTGCTCAGCGGCGGGACCGTCGCCGCGGTGGGCACCGGCCTCGACGCGGACGGCGCCACCGTCGTGGAGGCCGCGGGCCACATCCTGCTGCCCGGCCTGGTCGACCTGCACACCCACCTGCGCGAGCCCGGCCGGGAGGACTCCGAGACCGTACTGACCGGCACCCGCGCCGCCGCGGTCGGCGGCTACACCGCCGTGCACGCCATGGCCAACACGTTCCCCGTCGCCGACACCGCAGGTGTCGTCGAGCAGGTCTGGCGGCTCGGCAAGGAGTCCGGCTACTGCGACGTCCAGCCGGTCGGCGCCGTCACCGTCGGCCTGGAGGGCAAGCAGCTCGCCGAACTCGGCGCGATGGCCGACTCCGCCGCCCGGGTGCGGGTCTTCTCCGACGACGGCAAGTGCGTGGACGACGCCGTCATCATGCGCAGGGCGCTGGAATACGTGAAGGCCTTCGGCGGCGTCGTCGCCCAGCACGCCCAGGAGCCGCGGCTCACCGAGGGCGCCCAGATGAACGAGGGCACCGTCTCCGGCGAGCTGGGCCTGACCGGCTGGCCCGCGGTCGCCGAGGAGTCGGTCATCGCCCGCGACGTCCTGCTCGCCGCGCACGTCGGCTCCCGGGTGCACATCTGCCACCTGTCCACCGCCGGCTCGGTCGAGATCGTCCGCTGGGCCAAGTCCAAGGGCTGGGACGTCACCGCCGAGGTCACCCCGCACCACCTGCTGCTGACCGACGAGCTGGTCCGCTCGTACAACCCGGTCTACAAGGTCAACCCGCCGCTGCGCACCGAGGCCGACGTCATGGCGCTGCGCGAGGGGCTCGCCGACGGCACCATCGACTGCGTCGCCACCGACCACGCCCCGCACCCGCACGAGGACAAGGACTGCGAGTGGGCCGCCGCGGCCATGGGCATGGTCGGCCTGGAGACCGCGCTGTCCGTGGTCCAGCACACCATGGTCGACACCGGCCTGCTGGACTGGGCGGGCGTCGCCGACCGCATGTCGGCCCGCCCCGCAGCCATCGGCCGGCTCGCAGGACACGGCCGCCCGGTCGCCGCCGGCGAGCCCGCGAACCTGGTGCTGGTCGATCCCGCATACCGTGGGGTCGTCAATCCCGCGGGCTTCGCCTCCCGCAGCCGCAACACCCCCTACGCGGGCCGCGAGCTGCCGGGCCGCGTCGTCGCCACCTTCCTGCGGGGCCACGCGACGGTCATGGACGGGAAGCTCACATGACACCTCTGACGCAGCTCGCAGCCGCGCTCGCCACCGCACAGGGCGGCGAGAAGCACTCGGCGAAGGTCACCGACTGGACCGACAGGATCGGCTGGATCGTCGGCCTGATCCTGGTCATCGGCCTGGTCTACTGGCTGATGCGGCAGGGCTGGCAGTGGCGCCGCACCCTCCAGGGCGGCCTGCCCGCCCTCCCGCAGGCCCCCGAGGACGCCGGCGAACCCCTGCTGGAGACGGACGGCCGCTACCACGGCAGCACCACCGCCGGGCAGTGGCTGGACCGGATCGTCGCCCACGGCCTCGGCGTACGCAGCAGGGCCGTGCTCACCCTCACCGAGCAGGGCCTCGACGTGGACCGCGCCGGCGCCCCCGGCTTCTTCGTGCCCGCCGCCGCCCTGCGCGGCGCCCGGCTCGACAAGGGCATCGCGGGCAAGGTGCTCACCGAGGGCGGCCTGCTGGTCGTCACCTGGGAGCACGGCGGCACCCTCATCGACTCCGGCTTCCGCTCCGACCACGCGGCCGGGCACCCCGCGTGGGTCGAGCAGATCAACCGGCTCAGTGGCGACAGCGTCGTCGTCTTCACCGACACCAGGCCGGGCACCAGGCACCACGAGAAGGAAGGCGCACAATGACGACCTCCACCCGGGCGGCCACCGTACCCGCCGTACTCGTCCTGGAGGACGGCCGCTCCTTCCGCGGCCGCGCCTACGGCGCGGTGGGGGAGACCTTCGGCGAGGCGGTCTTCTCCACCGGCATGACCGGCTACCAGGAGACGCTGACCGATCCCTCCTACCACCGCCAGGTGGTCGTCATGACCGCCCCGCACATCGGCAACACCGGGATCAACGACGAGGACCCCGAATCCTCCCGCATCTGGGTCGCGGGCTACGTCGTACGCGACCCCGCGCGCGTCCCGTCCAACTGGCGCTCCCGCCGCTCCCTGGACGACGAACTCACCGCACAGGGCGTCGTCGGCATCAGCGGCGTCGACACCCGCGCCCTGACCCGGCACCTGCGCGAGCGCGGGGCGATGCGGGTCGGCATCTTCTCCGGCGGCGCGCTCGCCGACGACGACACCCTGCTCGCCCGGGTCCGCCAGGCACCCGAGATGACCGGCGCCGACCTGTCGGCCGAGGTCGCCACCGAGCAGGCGTACGTCGTCCCCGCCATCGGCGCCAAGCGGTTCACCGTGGCCGCGCTCGACCTCGGCATCAAGGGCATGACCCCGCACCGGATGGCCGAGCGCGGCATAGAGGTGCACGTCCTGCCCGCCACCGCGACCGTCGAGGACGTCTACGCGGTCGCCCCCGACGGCGTCTTCCTGTCCAACGGCCCCGGCGACCCCGCCACCGCCGACCTCACCGTCATCCAGGAAGTGCTGGCCCGCCGGACCCCGCTGTTCGGGATCTGCTTCGGCAACCAGCTGCTCGGCCGGGCGCTCGGCTTCGGCACGTACAAACTCAAGTACGGCCACCGCGGCATCAACCAGCCCGTACAGGACCGCGCCACCGGCAAGGTCGAGGTCACCGCGCACAACCACGGCTTCGCCGTGGACGCCCCGCTCGACCGGATCAGCGACACCCCCTACGGGCGCGCCGAGGTCAGCCATGTCTGCCTCAACGACCAGGTGGTGGAGGGGCTGCGGCTGCTCGACCGGCCGGCGTTCAGCGTCCAGTACCACCCCGAGGCCGCCGCGGGCCCGCACGACGCCGCGTACCTGTTCGACCGCTTCACACAGCTCATGGAGGCCCAGCGTGCCTAAGCGCACCGACATCCGGTCCGTTCTGGTCATCGGCTCGGGTCCGATCGTCATCGGCCAGGCCGCCGAGTTCGACTACTCCGGCACCCAGGCCTGCCGGGTCCTGAAGTCCGAGGGACTGCGGGTCGTCCTGGTCAATTCCAACCCGGCCACGATCATGACCGACCCGGAGATCGCCGACGCCACCTACGTCGAGCCGATCACCCCGGAATTCGTCGCCAAGATCATCGCCAAGGAGCGCCCCGACGCCCTGCTGCCCACCCTCGGCGGCCAGACCGCGCTGAACACCGCGATCTCGCTGCACCAGGACGGCACCCTGGCCGAATACGGCGTCGAGCTGATCGGCGCCAACGTCGAGGCCATCAACAAGGGCGAGGACCGCGAGCTGTTCAAGGGCGTGGTCGAGGCGGTCCACGCGAAGATCGGCCACGGCGAGTCCGCCCGCTCGGTCATCTGCCACTCCATGGACGACGTGCTCGCCGGCGTCGGCACCCTCGGCGGCTACCCCGTCGTGGTGCGCCCCTCCTTCACCATGGGCGGCGCCGGCTCCGGCTTCGCCCACGACGAGGAGGAACTGCGCCGCATCGCCGGCCAGGGCCTGACCCTCTCGCCGACCACCGAGGTGCTGCTCGAGGAGTCCATCCTCGGCTGGAAGGAGTACGAGCTGGAGCTGATGCGCGACAAGCACGACAACGTCGTGGTCGTCTGCTCCATCGAGAACTTCGACCCGATGGGCGTCCACACCGGCGACTCCATCACCGTCGCCCCCGCGATGACGCTCACCGACCGCGAGTACCAGACGCTGCGCGACATCGGCATCGCCGTGATCCGCGAGGTCGGCGTCGACACCGGTGGCTGCAACATCCAGTTCGCGGTCAACCCCGAGGACGGCCGGGTCATCGTCATCGAGATGAACCCCCGGGTGTCGCGCTCCTCCGCGCTGGCGTCCAAGGCCACCGGCTTCCCGATCGCCAAGATCGCCGCCCGGCTCGCCGTCGGCTACACCCTCGACGAGATCCCCAACGACATCACCCGCAAGACCCCGGCGTCCTTCGAACCCACCCTCGACTACGTGGTCGTGAAGGTGCCGCGGTTCGCCTTCGAGAAGTTCCCGGCCGCCGACGCCACCCTCACCACCACCATGAAGTCGGTCGGCGAGGCGATGGCCATCGGCCGCAACTTCACCGAGGCGCTGAACAAGGCGCTGCGCTCGCTGGAGAAGAAGGGCTCCCAGTTCGACTTCACCAGCCCGGTCGGCGACAAGGCCGACCTGCTGGCGCTGGCCGCCGTCCCCACCGACGGGCGGATCAACACCGTCATGGACGCGATCAGGGCGGGCGCCACCCAGGAGGAGGTCTTCACCGCCACCAGGATCGACCCCTGGTTCGTGGACCAGCTCTTCCTGATCCACGAGCACGCCCAGGCCCTCGCCGCGGCCGACCGGCTCGCCCCCGAACTGCTCGCCGACGCCAAGCGGCACGGCTTCTCCGACGCCCAGATCGCCGCGGTCCGCGGCCTGCGCGAAGAGGTCGTCCGCGAGGTGCGGCACGCGCTCGGCATCCGCCCGGTCTACAAGACCGTCGACACCTGCGCCGCCGAATTCGCCGCCGACACCCCGTACTTCTACTCCTCCTACGACGAGGAGAGCGAGGTCGCGCCCCGCACCAGGCCGGCCGTGATCATCCTCGGCTCCGGGCCCAACCGGATCGGCCAGGGCATCGAGTTCGACTACTCCTGCGTGCACGCCTCCTTCGCGCTGCACGACGCCGGGTACGAGACCGTGATGGTCAACTGCAACCCCGAGACCGTCTCCACCGACTACGACACCTCCGACCGGCTGTACTTCGAGCCGCTCACCCTGGAGGACGTCCTGGAGATCGTGCACGCCGAGACCCTGGCGGGACCCGTCGCCGGCGTCATCGTGCAGCTCGGCGGCCAGACCCCGCTGGGCCTGGCGCAGGCGCTGAAGGACAACGGCGTGACCGTCGTCGGCACCTCGCCCGAGGCCATCCACCTCGCCGAGGACCGCGGCGCCTTCGGCCGGGTCCTCGCCGAGGCGGGACTGCCCGCGCCCAAGCACGGCACCGCCACGTCCTTCCCCGGCGCCAAGGCCATCGCCGACGAGATCGGCTACCCGGTCCTGGTCCGGCCCTCCTACGTGCTCGGCGGGCGCGGCATGGAGATCGTCTACGACGAGACCCGGCTCGCGTCCTACATCGCCGAGTCCACCGAGATCAGCGCCGACCGCCCGGTCCTGGTCGACCGCTTCCTCGACGACGCCATCGAGATCGATGTGGACGCGCTCTACGACGGCCACGAGCTGTACCTCGGCGGCGTCATGGAGCACATCGAGGAAGCCGGCATCCACTCCGGCGACTCCGCGTGCGCGCTGCCGCCGATCACCCTCGGCGGCCACGACATCAAGCGGCTGCGCACCTCCACCGAGGCCATCGCCCGCGGCGTCGGGGTGCAGGGCCTGATCAACATCCAGTTCGCGCTGGCCGGGGACATCCTCTACGTGCTGGAGGCCAACCCGCGCGCGTCCCGTACCGTGCCCTTCACCTCCAAGGCGACGGCGGTGCCGCTCGCCAAGGCCGCGGCCCGCATCTCGCTCGGCGCGACGGTGGCGGAACTGCGGGCCGAGGGCATACTGCCCGCCACCGGCGACGGCGGCACGCTGCCGCTCGACGCGCCGATCTCGGTCAAGGAGGCCGTGCTGCCCTGGAGCCGCTTCCGCGACGTCCAGGGCCGCGGGGTCGACACCATCCTCGGCCCGGAGATGCGCTCCACCGGCGAGGTCATGGGCATAGACGCGGTCTTCGGCACCGCCTACGCCAAGTCCCAGGCCGGCGCGTACGGTGCGCTGCCCACCAAGGGCCGCGCCTTCATCTCGATCGCCAACCGCGACAAGCGCGCGCTGATCTTCCCGGCCCGCGCGCTGATCGAGCACGGCTTCGAGATCCTGGCCACCTCGGGCACGGCGGAGGTGCTGCGCCGCAACGGGATCCCGGCGCGGGCCGTGCGCAAGCAGAGCGAGGGCGTCGGGCCCGCCGGGGAGCCGACGGTGGTGACCCTCATCCACGAGGGGGAGATCGACCTCATCGTCAACACCCCGTTCGGTACGGGGGGCCGGCTCGACGGCTACGACATCCGCACGGCTGCGGTGGCCCGCGGGATTCCCTGCCTGACCACGGTTCAGGCGCTGGCCGCGGCGGTGCAGGGCATCGACGCGTTGACGCGGGGCGATATCGGGGTGTGCTCCTTGCAGGAGCACGCCCGGCTCCTCACAGCCGCCCGCGCCGACTGACCCGTCGGCCCCGGGGGCGGGCTCCCCTTCGGCAAGGGGGCGCCCCACAGGGGCGCGGGGAACTGCGCGCCCAGCCCCCACCGGGGGCGCGCAGTTCGCGCGGCGGGTCGTGCCCCGTAAGGAGGCGCTGGGGGACCCCCGTGCGAAGCTCTGGGGGCGGAACGGCGCGAGCAACCCGCCACCGGCCGGTGGTCCGGAGCGGACCCGAACAGCCCTTTCGGGCCGGTGGCGACCCGCGCCACGGTGGGGGCCGGGCGCGCAGTTCCCCGCGCCCCTCGCAAGGCGCCGCCTTACGCAGCAGACCCCCGGCTCCGCTGCAGCGGAGAGGCACCCCTGCCGAAGGGGGACCGCCCGACCCCCGGCCCGGGGGACGCGTACCCCTCGGGCACAGCCCCCCCCGGCCCCGCGGCAGCGGATGGGCGCCCCGGGGGCGGAACCATGGCGCCCGGGCGGGCGCACCGGATGAGAGAAGGCGACGCCTTGTACCACCTGTTCTTTCGGCTGGCCTTCCGCAGGATGGACGCCGAGAAGGCCCACCACCTGGCTTTCCGGTGGATCCGAGCCGCCGCCCGCGTCCCCGCGCTGCGGACACTGCTGTCCGCCGCGCTGGCCCCGCGCCACAAGAGCCTGCGAACCCTCGCCTTCGGGCGCGAGATGAGCGGGCCGTTCGGCCTGGCCGCAGGCTTCGACAAGAACGCCGTCGCGATCGACGGCATGGCCATGCTCGGCTTCGACCACGTCGAGGTCGGCACGGTCACCGCGCAGGGCCAGCCGGGCAACCCGGTCCCGCGGCTGTTCCGGCTGGTGGGTGATCGCGCGCTGATCAACCGCATGGGCTTCAACAACGACGGCTCCGCCGCCGTCGCCGCGCGCCTCGCCGCCCGGCGCACCGTCTTCCCGACCACCGTCGGCGTCAACATCGGCAAGACGAAGGCCGTCCCCGAGGGTGAGGCCGTACAGGACTACGTCACCTCGGCCGAGCGGCTGGCCGCGCACGCCGACTACCTGGTCGTCAACGTGTCCTCGCCGAACACCCCCGGCCTGCGCGACCTCCAGGCCGCCGCGGCGCTGCGCCCGCTGCTCGCGGCCGTACGGGAGGCTGCCGACCGGGCGGTCACCGACCGCCGGGTGCCGCTGCTGGTGAAGATCGCGCCCGACCTGGCCGACGAGGACGTGGACGCGGTCGCCGACCTCGCCGTCGAGCTGGGCCTCGACGGCATCATCGCGACCAACACCACGATCGCCCGCGAAGGGCTCGGCCTGACCGCGGAGCCGGCGCTGACCGGGCAGGCCGGCGGGCTGTCCGGCGCGCCCCTGAAGGACCGCTCGCTCGATGTGCTGCGGCGGCTGTACGCCCGGGTCGGCGACCGGATCACGCTGGTCGGCGTCGGCGGCGTCGAGAACGCCGAGGACGCGTGGCAGCGGATCCTCGCGGGGGCCACCCTCGTACAGGGATACAGCGCCTTCATCTACCAGGGGCCGTTCTGGATGCGCGCGGTCCACAAGGGCCTGGCCGTCCGGCTGGCCGCGAGCCCGTACGCCACCCTCGCCGACGCGGTCGGCGCCGACACCAGGAAGGTCAGCTCATGACGACCCCGCACCCCGAACCCTTCGGCGCGCGGCTGCGCCGCGCCATGGACACCCGCGGTCAGCTGTGCGTCGGCATCGACCCGCACGCTTCGCTGCTGGCCGACTGGGGCCTCGGCGACGGTGTCGCGGGCCTGGAGCGCTTCACCATGACCGTGGTGGAGGCGCTGGGGGAGCAGGTCGCGGTGTTCAAGCCGCAGTCCGCGTTCTTCGAGCGCTTCGGCTCGCGCGGTGTCGCCGTGCTGGAACGGGCGGTGGCGCGGGCGCGGCAGGCGGGCGCGCTGGTGCTGATGGACGCCAAGCGGGGCGACATCGGCTCGACGATGGCCGCGTACGCCGCCACGTATCTGGACAAGGACTCGCCGCTGTTCAGCGACGCGCTGACGGTCAGCCCCTATCTCGGCTTCGGCTCGCTGCGGCCCGCGCTGGACGCGGCGCGGATCTCCGGCTCCGGCGTCTTCGTCCTGGCGCTGACCTCGAACCCGGAGGGCGCGCAGGTGCAGCGGGCGACGGCGGGCGACGGCAGGCAGGTGGCGCAGCTGGTGCTCGACGACATCGCGGCGGAGAATTCCGGCGCGGACCCGCTCGGCTCGGTCGGCGCGGTGGTCGGCGCGACCCTCGGCGAGGCCGGCGCCGACCTGGCGGTGAACGGCCCGCTGCTGGCCCCCGGCGTCGGCGCCCAGGGCGCGACGCCCGCCGACCTTCCCGCGGTCTTCGGCGCCGCGCTCGGCAATGTGCTGCCGAGCGTGAGCCGCGGGGTGCTCAGGCACGGTCCTGACGGGCGCGCGCTGCGTGATGCGGCGCTGCGATACGCCGACGAGGTGCGCACCGCCTTCGAGGGGGCCTGAACCGGCCGCCGGAAGCGCGGACAGGCGGGGCAATAGTGCGGTAATACCCTCCGGTAATACGCTCGAATATCGAACCGAAAAAGGGTCGGTTTCAACCACCTGCGGCATTGAGCCCGCAAGGTGTTCCGCTTTGTCCCAAATATCCCCTCGGATCAAGGCTGACCAGGACTTTTCGTCTGTTCTCGCTGACTTGAGCCGTCCGGACCGCTAGTCTCCGACAGGAGCGCGCAGTTCACCCGCGCGGCTCTTCATCCCGCAGGTGCGGGGTGCGTTCCACAAGGTCCATATCCGATTGCTCTACATCCGAGGTGACGTAGGCGTGGCTCTTCCGCCCCTTACCCCTGAACAGCGCGCTGCCGCGCTCGAAAAGGCCGCCGCGGCTCGCCGGGAGCGCGCCGAGGTCAAGAACCGGCTCAAGCACTCCGGCGCCTCCCTGCACGAGGTCATCAAGCAAGGCCAGGAGAACGACGTCATCGGCAAGATGAAGGTCTCCGCCCTGCTCGAATCCCTCCCCGGTGTCGGGAAAGTGCGCGCCAAGCAGATCATGGAACGGCTCGGCATCTCCGAGAGCCGCCGAGTGCGCGGTCTTGGCTCGAACCAGATCGCGTCCCTGGAGCGCGAGTTCGGCGGCACCCCCGCCTGAGTTCCCGGGACGTCCGGGAAGCAGTGATAATCGCTCCATGAGTTCTGCAGTCTCCCGGGGGGCAGCACGCCCCCTCGCTTCGCAGGGGGTCGCTCCGGCCCCCCCGGTCAGACGTCCGCGGCTGACCGTGCTCTCCGGCCCCTCGGGGGTCGGCAAGAGCACGGTCGTCGCCCATCTGCGCACGGTGCACCCCGAGGTATGGCTCTCGGTGTCGGCGACCACCCGCAAGCCGCGCCCCGGCGAACAGCACGGTGTGCAGTATTTCTTCGTCGACGACGACGAGTTCGACAAACTCGTCGCCAACGGCGAACTGCTGGAGTGGGCCGAATTCGCCGGCCACCGCTACGGCACACCCCGCCGGGCGGTGCTCGACAAACTCGCCGCGGGTGAGCCGGTGCTGCTGGAGATCGATCTCCAGGGCGCCCGGCTGGTCCGCGAGTCGATGCCGGACGCCCACCTGGTCTTCCTCGCCCCGCCCAGCTGGGACGAGCTGGTCCGCCGGCTCACCGGCCGCGGGACCGAGTCGCCCGAGGTGATCGAGCGGCGGCTGGCCGCCGCCCGGGTCGAACTGGCCGCCGAGTCCGAGTTCGACCGGACACTTGTCAACACCTCCGTCGAGGATGTAGCACGCGAGCTGCTAGCCTTGATGCAGATTGTCTGAACGGTTTTACGTTTGTCCATGCTGGTCCAGCTTTGTCCAGCATCATCCAATCAGTAGGGGTAGGTAGAGCGTGTCCTCTTCCATCAGCACGCCCGAGGGCATCATCAACCCGCCGATCGACGAGCTGCTCGAAGCCACCGACTCGAAGTACAGCCTGGTGATCTACGCGGCCAAGCGGGCCCGTCAGATCAACGCGTATTACTCCCAGCTCGGCGAGGGCCTGCTGGAATACGTCGGGCCCCTGGTGGACACCCACGTCCACGAGAAGCCGCTCTCGATCGCGCTGCGCGAGATCAACGCGGGTCTGCTGACCTCCGAGGCCGTGGAGGCCCCCGCACACTGAGCCCGCGCGCTCACGACGAACAGCCCGTACGGCACCTCGTACGGCACCACCACAGGCCCGGCGGCGCGACCGCCGGGCCTGTGGTGTGTCATGGGGTGAGCGGATCCTTCGACACCGGTGGGAGAGACGATGACGCGCGAGGCTGACGGCGGGCACGTGGCGGGCGGCAGGCCGCGGGTGGTGCTCGGGGTGAGCGGCGGCATCGCCGCCTACAAGGCCTGCGAGCTGCTGCGCCGGCTCACCGAGTCCGGGCACGACGTCACCGTGGTGCCGACCGGGTCCGCGCTGCACTTCGTCGGCGAGGCCACCTGGTCCGCGCTGTCCGGCAACCCGGTCTCCACCCGGGTCTGGGACGGCGTCCACGAGGTGCCGCACGTCAGGATCGGCCAGCACGCCGACCTGGTCGTCGTCGCCCCGGCCACCGCCGACCTGCTCGCCAGGGCCGCCCACGGCCTCGCCGACGACCTGCTCACCAACACCCTGCTCACCGCCCGCTGTCCGGTCGTCTTCGCCCCCGCCATGCACACCGAGATGTGGGAGCACCCGGCCACCCGGGAGAACGTCGCGACGCTGCGCCGCCGGGGCGCCGTCGTCGTCGAGCCCGCGGTCGGCCGGCTCACCGGCGCCGACACCGGCAAGGGCCGGCTGCCCGACCCGGCCGAGATCTACGAGGTCTGCCGCCGGGTCATCGCCCGCGGCGACCAGCCGCGGGACCTCGTGGGACGCCACGTGGTGATCAGCGCCGGCGGCACCAGGGAACCCCTCGACCCGGTCCGCTACCTCGGCAACCGCTCGTCGGGCAAGCAGGGTTACGCCCTGGCGCGTACCGCCGTCGCCCGCGGCGCCCGGGTGACGCTGGTCGCCGCCAACGCCGCGCTGCCCGACCCGGCCGGCGCCGACGTGGTGACCGCGGGCACCGCGGCCCAGCTGCGCGAGGCGGTGCTCAAGGCCGCCGAGGACGCCGACGTCGTCGTGATGGCCGCCGCGGTCGCCGACTTCCGGCCCGCCGCCTACGCCGCCGGCAAGATCAAGAAGAAGGACGGTGAGGAGCCCGCGCCGCTCACCCTGGTCCGCAACCCCGACATCCTCGCCGAGCTGTCCGCCGACCGGCCGCGTCCCGGGCAGCTGGTCGTCGGATTCGCCGCCGAGACCGACGACGTCCTCGCCAACGGCCGCGCGAAGCTCGCCCGCAAGGGCTGCGACCTGCTGGTCGTCAACGAGGTGGGGGAGAGCAGGGCGTTCGGCAGCGAGGACAACGAGGCCGTGGTCCTCGGCGCCGACGGCAGCGAGACCGCGGTGCCGTACGGCCCCAAGGAAGCGCTCGCCGACACGGTGTGGGACCTGGTCGCGGCCAGGCTTCCGGCGGGTGCGGAACAGAAATCCCCCGATCGGGCGCAATGAGGCGAACAAATCACCCGATATAGTATTTCAACGGGGCTGATCGTCGTACTGCGGACGCGGCGTTGGCAGCGATGGCATATCCAAGGATCGAGATGCCGTGCCCGTCCGAGCGGCGCGACCGATAAACTGACCCGCGGAGCGCCAGGCGCAGCCCGGTGCGCTCCGCCAAGATTCAGCCAGCAGCCGCTGCAACCCCAGGGAGCGATGTGTCCCGCCGCCTCTTCACCTCGGAGTCCGTGACCGAGGGCCACCCCGACAAGATCGCTGACCAGATCAGCGACACGATCCTCGACGCACTCCTGACGGCCGACCCCACATCCCGGGTGGCCGTCGAGACGATGATCACGACCGGCCAGGTGCATATCGCGGGCGAGGTGACGACCACCGCCTACGCGGACATCGCCACCCTGGTGCGCAACAAGATCCTCGACATCGGCTACGACTCGTCCAAGAAGGGCTTCGACGGCGCCTCCTGCGGCGTCTCGGTGTCCATCGGCGCGCAGTCCCCCGACATCGCGCAGGGCGTCGACACCGCGTACGAGAAGCGGGTCGACGGCGACGACGACGAACTCGACAAGCAGGGCGCGGGCGACCAGGGCCTGATGTTCGGTTACGCGACCGACGAGACGCCCGTGCTGATGCCGCTGCCGATCACCCTGGCCCACCGGCTCTCCCGGCGCCTCACCGAGGTCCGCAAGAACGGCACCATCCCGTATCTGCGGCCCGACGGGAAGACCCAGGTCACCATCGAGTACGACGGCGACAAGGCGGTCCGCCTCGACACCGTCGTGGTCTCCTCGCAGCACGCCTCCGACATCGACCTGGAGTCGCTGCTCGCCCCCGACATCCGCGAGTTCGTTGTCGAGGTCGAGCTGAAGGCACTGCTCGAGGACGGCATCAAGCTCGACACCGAGGGCTACAAGCTGCTGGTCAACCCGACTGGACGCTTCGAGATCGGCGGCCCGATGGGCGACGCCGGCCTCACCGGCCGGAAGATCATCATCGACACCTACGGCGGTATGGCCCGCCACGGCGGCGGTGCCTTCTCCGGCAAGGACCCGTCCAAGGTCGACCGCTCGGCCGCGTACGCGATGCGCTGGGTCGCCAAGAACGTCGTGGCGGCCGGCCTCGCCGCCCGCTGCGAGGTCCAGGTCGCCTACGCCATCGGCAAGGCCGAGCCGGTCGGACTCTTCGTCGAGACCTTCGGCACGGAGAGTGTCGACGTCGAGAAGATCGAGCAGGCCATCACGCAGGTGTTCGACCTGCGCCCGGCCGCGATCATCCGGGACCTCGACCTTCTGCGGCCGATTTACGCGCAGACGGCGGCCTACGGGCACTTCGGGCGGGAGGGCGCCGACTTCACGTGGGAGCGGACCGACCGCGTCGACGCGTTGCGCTCAGCCGCGGGCCTCTAAGCCCCCGACTCCGCCGCGCAGTTCCCCGCGTACCGTTTCGCGGGGGGCTGCGCGTTCGCGCGCCAGGGGGGGACGTGCCTGGGGC
>NZ_JAJSYW010000014.1:0-56457 GCF_036815005.1 Streptomyces sp. IBSBF 2435
CCCTGGCACTGGCCGACCCCGCCGTAGCCGCGGCCCTGGCCGGCGCCAGCGTCCGCAAGGTGATCGTGCGCGCGCCGAAACTGGTCAACATCGTCGTCCAGCCTGTCGCACCGGTGATTCCGCAATAGCCGGGCAGCACTCGGACCGGAAATTCAAAAAATCTGCTTGATGGACTCTTACGAACAAGCCGCACACCCGCTAGAGTTAATTCCGTACGAACGAAGAATTATATTTTCGGCATTGCCGAAAATGTGCGTCCGCCCACCGTTCAAAACAAGGGATTGCACTGCTGAGAAAAGGATGGTGAGGGCTTCTTGAGCGCGCTCGGCGAGATTTCACATGGGGGCTGGCGACCAGCTCCGAACCGCTTCTTAGAGATAGTCGGCCAGTCGTTCTACCGGACTCTGGTCGACCTTCAGGATACGGTGACTGTGGCCACCACCGGATTCTGGCGAAGCCGTGGCGTCAAGGCACTGCACCTGCCGATAACCACCGACAGCGTGTCGAGCCCCATGGGCCTGGGGAGCGACTCCTCCCCGGTCGGCATCGACCTGTTCGGCCAGCGCACCTACCTCGCCGACTCCATGCAGTTCATGCTGGAGTACGGCTGCCGCTTCAACGAGGAGGGCGCCTGGTACCTGATGCCGAGCTTCCGCGGCGAGGACGCGGACGCCACGCACCTCAACCAGTTCTTCCACAGCGAGGCGGAGATCCGCGGCGACCTCGCCGACGTGATGGCGAGCGTCGAGTCGTACATGCGCGTGCTGGCCGACGCGGCGCTGAAAGAGTGCGGCAAGGCGCTCAGTGCCAGGTCAGCGGGCATCGAGCACATCGAGGACATGGCCGAGCGTACCGACTTTCCCCGGATGACCATGGACGAGGCGGTCGAGCACCTCGCGGGCGACCCGCTCGCCGTCCACGACTCCGGCCAGTGGCGCTCCCTGACCCGGCACGGTGAGCGGCGTTTGCTGGCCGAGGTGAGCCCGGTGCTCTGGGTGACGCACTTCGACCACCTGTCGGTCCCCTTCTACCAGGCGTACGCGCCCTCCGGCCGGCGCAGCGCGCTCAACGCCGACCTGCTCTTCGGTATCGGTGAGGTGGTCGGCGCCGGCGAGCGCCATGTCACCGGTGACGAATGCCGGAGCGCGCTGGCCCACCATTCGGTGGACGAGGACTCGTACCGCTGGTATGTCGCCATGAAGGACGCCACTCCCATGCAGACCTCCGGTTTCGGTATGGGGATCGAACGATGGCTCATGTGGGTGCTGAGCCATTCGGATATTCGCGACCTCCAGTTGGCGCCGCGACTGAATGGTGTCGCCATCGCCCCTTAGGGGGCGTCGCCCCCACGCCCCCTTCCCTTCCCGTCCATACGGGCAGGTGTCCCTGTCGAGCTGTGGTCAGTGCTGCTCCGCACTGTCCGGCGGCATTCCCGGAAAGAAAGGTAAACCGCCTGTGTCCCTCATGACGGACGAACAGTACGAGGAATTCTTCGAGCCTTACGCGGGCAATGTGGAAGGCTTCTACGAAGCGGACTACTGGAAGCTCAGCGACGCCCTCGTGCAGGAGCTCTTCCGGCGCCACCTCCAGGTGCGGCCGGGCCAGCACATCCTCGACGCGGGCGGCGGGACCGGCCGGTGGGGGCTGTGGTGCGCGGAGGCGCTGGGCGTGGAGGTGACCGTGGCCGACAAGTCCTCCCGCATGCTGGAGACGGCGGCCTCCAACGTCGCGGCGGCCGGGGCCGGCGACAAGGTGCACCTCGTCGAGTGCGACCTGGAAGACGCTCCGCAGTTGCCCGACGCCGCGTACGACGGCGTCATCAGCACCTACGGCGTCCTCAGCTTCCTCGACAACCCCGCCGCGGCCTTCGAGACGCTGCACCGCGTCATGAAGCCCGGCGCGCACGGCCTGCTGATGAGCCACTCGCTGTCCAACGCCGTTCACTCCAAGATCAACCGGGACGGCGCCGACCCGGCCGAGCTGCGCGAGCTGATGGACACCGGGATCGTCAAGTGGGCTCCGCATGTCCCGCCACTGCGCGTCTACTCCTCGCAGGACCTGCGTGACCTCGGCGAGAACGCCGGCCTCCAGGTGGAGCGGGTCTTCGGCGTCACCACGCTGGCCCAGCCCGGCCCCGAGGACTTCGGCTACCCGTACCAGACGATCAGCGCGGTCTCCAAGCGGCTCCAGGAGGAGGAGTACTTCCAGACCCTCCTCGACCTGGAGCTGAAGGCGTCCGAGCATCCGGAGTGGGCCGACCGGGGCGTCAACTTGATGGTGCACGTACGCAAGGCCGGCTGATGGGGACCCGGACGCGGACAGACGGGCCGCTGAAGCCGTACGAGGCGCTGTCCGCGGTGTACGACGCCTGGACGGCGAACAACGACTACGACGCGTGGGCCGACTTCATCGACGCCCGGCTGCGCCAGCACGCCCCCGGCGCCGCGGACCTGCTGGACGTGTGCTGCGGTACGGGTCTGCTGACCGCCCGGCTGCAGAAGCGCGGCTACCGGGTCGCCGGGGTGGACAGCTCCGAGGGGATGCTGGACAAGGCCCGCGGCAATGTCGCCGACGGAACCCGGCTGGTCCGGGCGGACCTGCCGGCGGCGGCACTGCCCGGCGGGTTCGACGCCGCGGTGTGCACCTTCGACAGCGTCAACTACATGGCGGGCGAGGGCGGCCTCGTCCAGCTGCTGGAGTCGGTGGCGGCGGCGCTCTCCCCCACGGGCGTCTTCCTCTTCGACGTCAACACCCGCGGGAAGCTGGAGAACATCTTCGGCGACAGCCACTACGGCGACGACTGCGGTGACTTCGCCTACGTGTGGCGCAACCGGCACCACCCGGAACAGCAGTCGGTGGACTTCCTCATCACCCTCTTCCTGCGGGAGGGCGACGCCTTCGCCCGCTACGAGGAGCACCACCGCCAGCGGTGGTTCTCCCACGAGGAGATCAGGGCCGCCGCCGACCGGGCCGGCTTCCGGGTGCTGGAGGTCCTGGACGACTACACCCCGGCGCCCGCGACGCAGGACAGTTTCCGGGAGACCTGGGTGCTGGCCAAGCCCGCGGCCGGGACAGCCTCGCCGTGACCGACCACATGACGGCACCGGCCGCCGGGGCGGCGGCGATCCGGCCCCGGCGGCTCGCCCGAGGCGACGTCATCGGGGTGTGCACGCCGTCCGGGCCGGGGGCGGTCTTCGCCCCCGGCCGGTTCGCCCGCGGCCTCCAGGCGCTCCGCGACCGCGGCTTCCGGGTGGAAGTGGGCTCGCAGTCCGGCGCCTCCGGCCACTCGGCAGGTCCCGCGGAGGCCCGGGCGGCCGAGCTGAACGGGTTCCTGCGGGACGGACGGGTGCGCGCGGTGGTCTGCACGATCGGCGGCTACACCGCCAACGGGCTGCTGCCGTACCTCGACTACGAGGCGTTCGCCGCGGATCCCAAGCCGGTGGTGGGGTACAGCGACCTCACCGCGCTGCTGCTCGGACTGCACGCCAGGACGGGCGTGGTCACCTTCCACGGCCCCACCCTCATGCCGGAACTGGCCGAATTCCCCGACGTGCAGAAGTACAGCGACACCTCGCTCTTCGGTGCGCTGACCGCCGCGGTGCCGGCCGGCGTCCTGCGTCCTCCTGAGCAGTGGACGCAGGAGTTCCTGCTGTGGGACAAGGACGACGACCGGCCGCGCGACACGGTGCCGCACCAGGGCTGGGAGTGGCTGGCCGGCGGGGCGGGCGGGGGCCCGCTGCTCGGCGGCAACCTGGAGACCCTGTGCGCGCTGCTGGGCACTCCCTATGTGCCGTCCTTCGACGGCGCGGTGCTGTTCTGGGAGACCTGCGAGAGCAATCCGGCCCTGCTGGAGCGGGCGCTGACCCAGCTGGACGCCGCCGGGGTGACGGCGCGGCCGGCCGGCATGGTGGTCGGCCGGTCCTTCCGCGCCCCGGAGGGCTTCGAGGAGCAGCTGCGTGCCACGGTCGCCGCACGCTACGGGGGCCGCGGCTTCCCGGTGCTCGCCGGTGTCGACCTGGGCCACACCGACCCGATGCTGACGCTGCCCGTCGGTGTCCCGGCGCGGCTCGACGCGGCGGCGGGCACCTTCGAACTCACCGCCGCCGGCGTGCGCTGAGCCGGCAGCCCCCCCTCACCCGACGGAGTAGACGATGCCCCCACTGGCCCAGGAGCACCCCCAGGCCCCGCCGGAGCGGCGGCGGACGGCCCTGGTCGTCGGCGGCAGCCAGGGGATCGGCCGGGCCGCCGCCGCGCAACTGGCGAAGGAGGGCTGGACGGTGTGGACCGCCGCGCGACGGCCCGACCCGCTGCCGGCCGGCACCGGAGCGCTGTGCGTCGACGTACGCGACGGGGACTCGGTGCGGGAGTTGCGCGGCCGGGTGGGGGCAGGGACCGACGGGCTCGACCTCCTGGTGGTGACCGCGGGCGGGGCGGCGGTACTGGGAAGGATGGCCGACATCACGCCCGACGACGTCGCGGAGATGCTCGCCCAGCACGTCGTCGGCGCCTACCGCGTGGTGCGGGCGTTCCACGACCTGCTGGCGGCCCGCCGCGGTCAGGTCGTGCTGATGCTGTCCCGGATGGGCCGGGCACCGCGTATGCACGGCCACGCGTACGGCACGGCCAAGGCCGCGCTGGAGCACCTGGCCGGGTGCCTGGCCCTGGACCTGGCCGCGGCCGGGGTGCGCGTCAACTGCGTCAGCCCCGGAGCGGTGGACACCGCCATGTTCCGCACCGCGCTGCCGGACCGCGACCCGCGGACCGCGCTGCCCGCCGACGACGTCGGCCGGCTGATCGTCCGGCTCACCGGCCCGGAGTTCGGATCGCTCAACGGCGCGGTGCTCGACCTGCCCGGCGATCCCGCGTCGCGCTCCGGGCCGGCCGGCCCGCCACCGTACGGCGGCTGACCCCGCCCGCCGCCGCGGCACCACCGCACGCCCATCCGATGCACCGCGCCCACCCAGGAGGTAGCAGGCGTCATGGCAGGACCTTCCGCTTCCGCGGTCGAACGCTTCACCGACTCCACGGATCTGCTGCCGGACCCCGAAGCGCTGCGGGCCCGGCTCGACGAGGACGGCTACCTCTTCCTGCGCGGCCAGGTGGACGTCCGGCAACTGGCCGCCGTCCGGGCGGACTTCCTGGCCGCCATGGACGAGGCCGGCTGGCTGGCAGGGGACCGGGAGGAACGCCGGGCGGTCGCCGAGAAGTTCTGCGTCGAGCCGATGGCCGACTACCGCCGGGTCTACCACCGCGCCTGGCGCTCGGAGGCCTTCCACCGGCTCCCCCATTCCCTGCTGGACACGGTGGTCACCCCGGTCCTGGGTGAGGAGGCGCTGCTGCACCCGCGGCAGATCGGCCGCATCGTCTTCCCCTCCGACCACTCGCCCGACGGCGGGGACTACACCACTCCGCTGCACCAGGACTACGTCTCCGTACAGGGCACGCCGCGGACCTGCACCGCCTGGGTGCCGCTGCACGACGTGTCGTGGGAACAGGGTCCGCTGGCCGTCGTGCGCGGCTCGCACCGCGACGGGGTGCGGGAGAGCACGCTCGCCTACGGCACCGGCGGAATGGAGATCACCGACGTGCGGGAGGAGGACCTGCGCTCCCAGCCGTTCGAGGCCGGCGACATGCTCGTCTTCCACAGCATGACCGTGCACCGCGGCATGCCCAACCGCACCGACCGCTTCCGGCTGTCGATGGACTTCCGCTTCCAGCCGCGCAGCGAACCCATCAACGAGCTGAGCTTGGAGCTGAACTCCGGCGACCTGAACTGGGAGTCGCTGTACGCCGGGTGGGAACGGCGGGAGCTGGCCTACTTCTGGCGGCGCGGCCCGCTGACCACGGTCCCGTTCGACACCTCCTACGAGGACGCCCGCAACGAGAAGGCGATCGAGTTCGCCCGCCGCGGCGACCGGCGCGCGGTCTCGGCTCTGCAGCGGATGGCGGTGCACGACAGGTCGGCCGAGCGCCGGGAACTGGCCCGGCGGCTGCTGGCACAGTTGGAGGCCCCCGAAGGGTGAGGGCCGGCCGGCCCGCGACGGCCGCCGGTGGTACCGCCGGCCGTGACGACCCTCCCGACACACCGAGGAGCGGCATATGCGCGCAACGTTGATCGACGACCTGCCGGACGAGAAGCTGGCCACCGCCGTGGCGGACCTGGTGCGGCCCGGCGGCCGGTGGCGGAAAGTGGACCGCGGCTACACCCAGGCGCAGCAGTGGATCGTCCGGTGGCCCGACGGGCGGTCGGTGTTCGTCAAGTCCGGCACCGACGCGCTGACCTGGGGCTGGCTGGAGGCCGAGATCGGCGTGTACGCGGCGGTGGACGCCCCGTGGATGCCGCGCCTCGTGGCGTCCGCCGGCGACGGCCAGGGCTGCGGGCCGGTACTGGTGCTGGAGGACCTGCACGAGGCGCAGTGGCCCGACCCGTGGGAGGACACCATGGTCGCCGCCGTCGTGGCGACCCTGGAGGAGGTGCACGCCCGCATCGCGCCGGCCGGGCTGCCGCCGCTGTCCGACCGCCGCGACGTGCTGCACGGCTGGCCGCTGGTGGCCCGCGACCCCAGGCCGTTCCTGTCCACCGGGCTGGCCGGCGCGCGGTGGCTGGAGCGGGCGCTGCCGGTCCTGGAGGCGGCCTCCGCCCGGGCCGACCTGTCCGGCGACGCCCTGCTGCACCTGGACCTGCGCAGCGACAACATCTGCCGCCACCGCGGCCAGGTCAAGCTGGTGGACTGGACGTGGGCGTGCCGCGGCAACCCCGTCTTCGACACCTGTGCCTGGCTGCCCAGCCTGCACGCGGAGGGCGGCCCCCGACCGGAGCGGATCGCCCCGGGACAGCCGGAGTTCGCGGCGATGCTGGCCGGCTACTTCTGCTCGCAGGCGGGACTGCCGCCGCAGCAGCCCGGCTCGCAGCGCCGCGCCGTCCAGCGCGCCCAGGCGGCGGCGGCGCTGCCGTGGGCGGCCCGCGAACTGGGCCTGCCCGACCCCGGGGACGCCCCGCGGGAAGGAGTCCCGCGGTGACCGCGGACCAGTCCCGCGCCGCCGGCGACGGCGCGGGACAGCACCGGCAGCACGCCCAGTTGCGGCGGCTGCCGGCCGCCGGACCGCGCCGCTTCGCCGCAGCGGTCGAGCAGTTGGCAGCCGCCGGCTGGGAGCGGATGAGCCCGGTCTTCGCCATACCGGCCGGCGACGCGACCCGCGCCTACCGGGGGCTGCGGGTCCCCGAGCAGCCGCGGTTCGCCACCCGGCGGACCCTCGCCTCCCGGCAGAGCACGCGGGAGTTCACGCTGCGCACCGCCACACTCGACTTCGACCTGGTGACCGGGGCACGGCTCCAGCACGGCGGCCTCGACCAGCTGCTCTACTCCATCGGCGACGCGCTCGTGGGGGACGCCGTCGTCCCCGACGTGCTGCTGGCCGACGGATGGGCCCGCGCCCGTACCTTCCACCCCGAGGCGATCCTGGAGACGCTGCATGCCTTCTTCGGCCATGTCGAATCCTCCCTCCAGCAGGCCGGCGACAACCTCGCGCGCTTCCGCGCCCTGGCGCGGGGCCCGCTCACTGATCACTGACCCGGGCAAGGGGCTGGCCGGCTACCGTGGACGGCTGGTGGCGGCCGGCTATCTGAGCCCGTACCCGCTGGCCCGCGGCGTCTCCAATCTCACCGGCGCCGGGCTGACGCTCGCCGACAACATCATGGGCTTCTTCCTTGACGCCTCGGCCGGGCACTGGGAGGTCGACTCCGTCGCCCATCCGCCGGTCTTCACCGATCCCCTGCCGCACCGCTTCGCGGCGGCCATGTCCGAAGGGTTCGACTTCTACAGCGCCGACGACAGCAGCGGCCTGTGGTTCGACTGCAACCTCGCGCACCTGGACTGGCTGCGCGCCCAGCCCCTGCCGGGGCGGGACGCGGTACGCGCGGTCGCCTCGCACAACGGGATCTACCGGCCGGTGCAGGACGTCCGCAACCTGGTGCGGGACGAGTTCATCCACCCTTTCACCGGCATGCACCTGCTCATGTGCGAGGAGCGCGTGGCGCGCACCTGGACCGAGATCACCGAGGTGCTGGCGGCGCTCGCCGACGCGGTCGGCATCCCCCTGCTGCTGGCAGACCGCACTCCGCCCGAGCACTACGCGCGACGCTGCGTGGCGGCGCTGCTGCCCGCCCCGGGCGGGCAGCTGGAGCCGTGGATGCTCGCCTACGAACTCGGTGACGCCTTCCACGACTACGTGGACCTGCCGGGGTCGCGGATCCTGGAGATCGGGATCTCCGGCCGCATCATCGCCTTCGCCGCCGCCCTCAGCGCGGGGCGCGCCGCGGCCTTCGGGTCCGCGGTGGTGCCCTGCCAGGCCCTGATCGCCGACGCTGCCACCACCGAGGACCGGACCGCGCGGGACGCGGGGCTCCGTACCGCGCCGGCCGGCGGATCGTCCACCCTCACCGGGCTGGCGCCGGTGGTGGTGCACCGGGGGCAGAGCCGCTACAGCGCTCTGCTGGAGGACTACGCGCGCGTGCACGACGCCGACGCGCCCCTGTCCGAGCTGCTGCGCCGCGAGGACGCGGCCCTGCGCGCGGCCGGCGCCGCGGCCCTGTCCGCCCGGGTCACCGAGCGCTACGACCTGGTCGCCGACACCGGCGACCGGACACGGGACGACGGCAAGATCCTCGCCGCCCCCGACGACGCCTGGCCCGGCACCCTCCTGCGCCGCCGCGGCTGAGGCACAAGCCCGATCCCCCACGAGGACAAGCAGAGGGCGACATGAAGAATCTGCTGGTGATTGGCGTTGGCCCGCACGCTCGCAGATCCCACCTGCCCGCCCTGGCCGCCGGACAGGCGGCCGGCCTCGTCGGCACGGTCCGCGGCGTGGACATCCTGGGCGCCGCGGACGCCGCGGTCCCCTACGACGCCGACGACGGACCCCGATCCGTACCGGTCACCCTGGTCGAGCCGTTCGGCTCGGAGGAGCGGACGCTGCCGGACGCCGTCCGGCGCACCCTGGACGAACTCGTGGACCACCGGGGCATCGACGCGGTGGTGGTGTCCACCGAACCCGCTTTCCACCTGGCCTACACCGGCTGGGCGCTGGAGCGCGGCCTGAGCGTACTG
The DNA here is from genome assembly GCF_036815005.1 of Streptomyces sp. IBSBF 2435. Lineage (NCBI taxonomy): Bacteria > Bacillati > Actinomycetota > Actinomycetes > Kitasatosporales > Streptomycetaceae > Streptomyces > Streptomyces sp. IBSBF 2435. The sequence goes on from NZ_JAJSYW010000014.1 coordinate 9,108, forward strand.
CTGGACAAGCCGCTGGGCGTGCGCACCGACGCGTCCACCGACCCCGCGCAGGCAGCGGGCATCCTCACCGACGCGGACGACCTCCTGGCCCGGTACGAGGCCGCCCGGCTGCGGCACCCCGAGATCATGGTGAGCGTGCAGTCGCAGCGCCGCTACCACCCGGCCTTCTGGCGGCTGCGGCAGCTCATCGCGGAGGTCGCCGAGGCGACCGACTGCCCGGTGACCTCCGTGCAGTCCTTCCACAGCGACGGGCAGTGGCGGCTCCCGGACGAACTGCTCGACCTGGACTACCACGGCTACGACCGCGGCTACGGCAAGTGCGCCCACAGCGGCTACCACTTCTTCGACATCATCCCGTGGCTGCTGGCCGCCGGTGAGCGCGGCGGCAAGGTCCCCGACGCGGTGCAGGTGCACGCCCAGGTGACCCGGCCCGCCGACTTCCTCGCGCAGCTCGGCGTCGAGGACCACGAGCGGCTCTTCGACGGCTTCGCCGCCCGCAACCTGTACAGCACGCAGGACCTGGACACCGCGGCCCACGGCTTCGGCGAGGTGGACGCGTTCATCTCGCTGGCCTTCCGGAGCGCCGGCCGCACCCTGACGCTCGGCAGCCTCAACCTCGTGCACAACGGCTTCTCCCAGCGGGGGAACCTCACCCCGGCAGCCGGGCTCTACAAGGGCAACGGACGCGTGCGGCAGGAGACGCACATCGTCCAGCAGGGCCCCTTCCAGGCACTGCACTTCCACTCCTTGCAGACCCTGGACGAGGGCGTCCGCACCGGCGACCGCCACGCGCCGGGCGGCGACCGCCACGTCGAGGTGCACGTCTTCCGCAACAACCGCTTGCGGCCCGCGTGGAAGGCGTACACCCGCCTCGGCCACGAGGCGCTGACCACCATGTCGGAGGGCCAGGTGGCGGTACCGACACAGCAGTCCTCCCGGCGCCGCGCCATGGGGGAGTTCCTGGAGTACGTCAACGGGCGGCGCACCCGCGAGCAGATGCGCTCCGACCTGACCACCCACCGCACGGCCGCCGCCTTGATGGCGGGCGCCTACCAGTCGATGGCCGCCCGGTGGACCGGCGCCTCCCCCGAGGCCACACTGAGCCTGGAGCCGACACTCCCGGACGTCTCCTCCCCCGCCCCCGGCACGGTGGTGGGCACGCTGTAGGCCCTCCCCCGGTCCAGAACGGGGTCCGGACCACCGGGTCTCCCGCCCGCCGCACGGACCTCTCCCGGTGGTCGCTTCGGGACCTCGGCGCGGGCCGCTCCGGCCCCGCCCGGCGGCTCGGCGTGTGATCTCCGCCCGGGTCGGCGTACGGTCTACCTCAGACCGACCCGCCCGCGGGCGGGAGCACGTCGGAAAATCATCACCTCGCATGGGGGACTCATGGCCCAGACAGACCTGTTCTCGGATCCGGTGCGGCCCGAGCCGGTGCAGTACGAGACGCCCGAGCCGTCCGCCGATCCCTTCCGCGTCCCCGACCGGCCCGCCGGGGGCGCCGCCGCCGCACCGTCCTCGGAGGGCGCCCCGGCGTAGCCCCCGGCGGCCGGGGAGGTCAGGCGTTCTCGACCCAGCCGAGGGTGAAGTCGGCGAAGACGATGCCGCCGGTGTCGCCGATCTCGTAGAGGTCGCCCACGGTGCCGTTGTTCAGCACGGCGGTGGTGGAGTAGCCGCTCGCGCCGGCCTTGAGGAGCGCCTCGTGCGGCCAGCTCGCGCCGTCGTCGCGGCTGACCCGCACGGTGAGGTCGGTGCGGGAGGTGCTGGCGGCGTTGCTCAGGACGGCGGTCGAGGTCAGCAGCGGGCGGCCGGACGTGTCGACGTCGGTGGGCCTGAGGTAGGACACCTCGTCCGCGTTGCAGCCCGGGTCGAGCAGGCCGGAGTTCCAGCTCGCGCCGTACGGCGAGGCGACGTTCGCGGCGCCGGTGTCGCTGGCGGTGGCGTACCAGCGGTTGCCGCCGGAGTTGGAGCGCATGTTCTGCACGACCTTGCCGGTGCCGCGCTGGACGGCCTTGTTCTCGTTGACGCCGGTCCCGGCGGAGGTGCCGGCGTGCCAGGTGGCGCCGTGGTCGTCGGAGTAGAGGTTGGAGGCGTGGTCGCCGGCGGAGTCGTGGTAGACCAGCGGCTGGACCAGGCGGCCGGAGGACAGCTGGACGCCGTGTCCTGAGGAGGCGAACATGCCCGCCCAGCTTGCCTCGCGCACCTGCGGGTTGAGGTCCACCGGGGCGCTCCAGGTCGCTCCGTCGTCGGTGGAGGTGATGTAGCGGATGTGGGTGTTGGTGGTGGCGGTCGCGGAGGTGTCGCCCGCGGTGGAGCCGTAGTAGCCGACGCCGGCCTTGGGGGCGTAGGTGAAGAAGCAGAAGACGGTGCCGGTGGTGCGGTCCACCAGCAGGCTGGGGTCCCCGTAGCCCTCGCTGGTGGTGGGGGCGTGCGCGATGATCGCGGGGGCGGTGAAGGTGGCGCCGCTGTCGGTGCTGCGGGTCATGGCGATCTGGATGTTGTTGGTGCCGCCGCCGAGGTCGGCGCTGCCGTCGACGCGGGCGTCCGCGACGGCGATGACGGTTCCGGAGCCGGTGACGGCCAGCGCGGGGATGCGTACGGACTTCGCGGTGCCGTTGTAGAGGCCGTTGGCGCCGTTCAGGCCGGTGATGACGGTGCTGGTGCCGAGCACCGTCCGGGAGTTCATGCCGGGGGTGCCGGCGGCGGTGCCGCAGGTGGCGGTGCCCGACTCGGTACGGCTCCAGGTGCCGGCGCCGGTGTTCAGGGTGTAGGGGGTGCCGTTGGGGACGGTCCAGTACAGGCTGCTGTCCCCGGACATGGCCGGCACGGTGACCGTCCACGGGGAGCCGGCCCTGCCGGGCCAGGCGACGGTGAAGGTCTGCGCGGTGGCGCTGCGGTTGTCCAGGGTCATCCGCAGCCGGTGCGAGGCGGGCAGGGACCCGTCCGCGTTGCGCGGGCAGTCCATGCCGACCAGGGCGTGCAGCGCGCCGGCGCAGTTCAGGGTGCCGCTGACCGTCTGGTCGTAGCCCTGGGGTGTGGTGGTGCGGAAGGTGTAGGCGGTGCCGGACGGCTGGGTGAAGAAGAAGTGGCCGCTGTCGTGCGCGGCCACGTTCGCGGTCCAGGTGCCCTTGCCCGGCCAGTTCAGGGTGAACGTGGTCGCCTGCGCGGCGGTGTTGACGACGGTCTCCTGGATCCGCCCGCCGGAGGCGCAGTCCTGGGAGACGACGGCCGACTGGCCGGTGGCGGCGAGGGCCGCGGCGCCGGGAAGCAGTACGGCCCCGGCGCCCAGGGCCACGGCCAGGACCACGGATCGGATGGCAAGACGTTTCACAGCGCACTCCTCGTACGGTTGTTGACCTCGCGAAAGGGGCCGGGGAGCCGGCCTATCGGCGGTACACGGCAGGCGGGTTGCCACGACCGCCGGCGCCCCGCGCCGTCCTGGCGGTCGTCGGACACGTCGACAGGGTTGAGCTCTCAGGGCCGCCGGTGGGTGTGGGGTGTGCACCGGAGAGATGGACACCAGACATCAGACATCTTACATCTGACATGTCGGTGACCTTAGAGACCCCTCGCCGAGGCCGTCAAGAGTCCGGGCGCACAGCACCGCACTCAGCACAGCCGATCCACTTCAACCACCACAACCGACCGGATATCACCATGAGGCGATGATCTTCGCACTGGACCCTCGCCGCCCTTAGCGGTCCGGCCCGCGCGCCACCCGGGTATACATAGGATCTCTGAGCACTCTCACCGGGTACCACATCAGAAGGGTGCGGCCATCCGTGGATGGAGCGGAGAGCGCTCCCCAGCGGACGGCACGCAGTGCACCGAGGCCGCAGTCTGCGTAATCCGGGCATAAGTCTGCGCACTATTGCCCAGTCGGCCGATATTTCGCACAGCCGTTGACACGGGCCGCTCCCTGCGCTGCACTGTCGGCGATCCGAACTATTGTCATGTCCCGTATTGGAGATCGGAAGTTCCTGTCCCATGCGACGACCACCTCGCACTGTTCGTTTCTGTTCGACTTCCGTGGCCATGATCGTCGGGCTGACGCCGGCGGACACCGCGCCCGGGGCCGACGCCCCGGTGACGGCAGCCGGTCCTGACGGACGTTCCCTGGCGGTGACGCCGCCGACGGGCTCACCAGCCGCGCCCGGGCCTGCGGTTCGGCATCCGCGAGGGCATCAGCGCCGGCGCCTGCGGCGGCCACCCGGGCAGTTGGGGCCACCGGGCCGGGCGACGTCCGTACGCGCAGCCGGCTGATCGGCGCCGGACCCCGGCCCAACGGCACCCACGGCCCCACCACCGGAGGCAGCCGGCAGACCGCCCGAGCCCCGTCCGGGGCGTTCAGCGAAACCGGGCCGAACCGGCAGTACCCACGGGGCCGCCGGCCCCACCCGCAGCCCCGCCGAGAGAGGAACCGCCATGTCCCCGCGTCCCGACCCCGAACCGCCCGCCTGCCCGATGCCCTCCCCGGGGATGACCCGGCGCGAAGCCCTGCGCTCCGCCTCCGTCCTGGGGGCGGTACTCGCGCTCTCCTCGCTTCCCGAGTTCACCGCCTCCGCGGCGCCTGGGACCGCGGTCACCCCGGCCGCCCTGGTCCCCGACGCCGACGCGGTCACCCTCTGGTACAGCAGTCCCGCCACCGAGTCCGTGATCATGGAGCAGGGCCTGCCGATCGGCAACGGGCGGCTCGGCGCGATGGTCACCAGCCACCCGTCGCAGGACGCGATCCACCTGACGGACGCCACCCTGTGGACCGGCGGAAGCAATCCCACGCTCGGCTCCGACGGCCAGTTCCCCTACGACACCACCGCGTTCGGCACCTTCGGGCAATTGGCCACGGCGTACCTGAACATCCCCGCGCACACCACCGCGGCGGTCTCCGGCTACCGGCGCACCCTCGACCTCAGCAACGGCCTGGCCGTCACCGGCTACTCGCTCGGCGGTGTCACCTACCGGCGCGAGGTCTACGCCAGCGCGCCGGACGACGTGGTCGTCGTCCGGCTCAGCCAGAGCGGCGGCGGCTCGTACACCGGATCGCTGTCGCTGTCCGGCACCCGTGGCGAGTCCGTCTCCGCGGACCCGGGCACCGCGAGCGTCTCCTTCAGTGCCGCGCTCGCCAACGCGCTGCGGTACGCGGCCGTCGTGAGGGTCGCCGGCACCGGCGGCAGCGTGTCGGCGTCCGGCAGCAAGGTGACGTTCACCGGCTGCCAGGAGGTGCTGCTGGTCATCAGCGGCGGCACCAACTACACCGCCGACGCCTCGACCGGCTTCAAGAACGCCACCGCCGACCCGCTCACGATCGCCCGCACGAAGGCCGGCACGGCGGCGGCCGTGGCCGGCGCCACCCTGCTGGCCGCCCATGCCGCCGACTACCAGCGGCTCCAGCAGGCCATGACCGTCAACCTCGGCGTGTCCACCGCGGCCCAGCGCGCCATGGACACCGCCGCCCGGCTCACCGCCCGCGCCGCCGCGGGTGCCGCACCCGACCCCGAACTGGAGGCGTCCTACCTGCAGTTCGGCCGCTACCTGATGATCTGCGGCTCCCGGAGCAGCCTCCCGCTGAATCTCCAGGGGCTGTGGGTGGACCGCAACGACCCCTCGTGGATGGGCGATTACCACACCGACATCAACGTCCAGATGAACTACTGGCTGCCGGACAGGACCGGTCTCGCGGGGTGCTTCGACGCCTTCACCGACTACTGCCTCAGCCAGTACCCCGTCTGGCAGGACACCACCGCCAAGCTGTTCGACGACACCCGCAACGGCTTCCGCAACACCTCGGGCAAGCTGGCCGGGTGGACCGTCGCCATCTCCACCAACCCCTTCGGCGGCAACGGCTGGTGGTGGCACCCGGCGGGCAGCGCCTGGCTGTCCAACGCGCTCTACGACCACTACGCGTACACGCAGGACACCGCCCACCTGACGAGGATCTACCCGCTGCTCAAGGGCGCCTGCCAGTTCTGGGAGGCCCGGCTCGTCACCGTCGCGGTCACCGGCGCCGACGGCACCGCCCGGCAGGTCCTGGTCGACGACCACGACTGGTCGCCCGAGCAGGGTCCCACCGACGCCCGGGGCATCACCTACGCCCAGGAACTCGTCTGGCAGCTCTTCCAGAACTACCGGGCCGCGGCGGCGGCGCTCGGCAAGGACAGCGGTTACGCGGCCACCGTCGCCGGCCTCCAGAGCCGGCTCTACCTGCCCCAGGTCAGCGCCACGACGGGCTGGCTGGAGGAGTGGATGACCGACGCCAACCTCGGCGACACGGCGCACCGGCACCTGTCGCCGCTGATCGGTCTCTTCCCCGGCGACCGGATCAGCCTCCAGGACTCCCCCGCGGACCTGGTCGCCGGGGCCACCGCCCTGCTGACAGCCCGGGGCATGGCCAGCTTCGGCTGGGCCAGCGCCTGGCGGGCGGCCTGCTGGGCCCGGCTGAAGAACGCCGACAAGGCGTACCAGCTGGTCCAGGCGGTGATGAAGCCGTCGGTGAACCACAGCAACGGCACCGGCATCAACATGTTCGACATGTACCAGCTGGGCTCCACCAGCTCGGTCTTCCAGATCGACGCCAACTTCGGGACGCCCTCGGCGATGGTCGAGATGCTGGTGCAGTCCCGCCCGGGACGTATCGAGCTGCTCCCGGCGCTGCCGTCCGCCTGGGCGGCGTCGGGGGCCGTGACCGGCATCGGTGCGCGCGGGGGATTCAGCGTCGATGTGGCCTGGAGCGCGGGCCAGGCCACCAGCGCGACGGTACGCGGCAGGGCCGGCGCGACCACCACCGTCGTCGCCGGGGTCTGGAGCCGGCAGGTCACCCTCCCCGCCGCCGGTGCGGTGACGGTCGCGCCCACGGCCGTCGGCCAGGTCGTCAACCGGCTCAGCGGGAAGGCCGCCGACATCTCCGGCGGGTCCACCGCGGCGGGCGCGGCGCTGATCCAGTACACCCCGGGCGGGGGCGCCAACCAGCGCTTCCGGTTCGTCCCCACCGGCGGCGGCATCTTCCGGATCGCGTGCACACATGACGCACTGGCATGGGACGTCTCCGGCGGCACCACCGCCGACGGCGCCAAGGTCGTCCAGTGGCCCCCCTCGGACGCCGCCAACCAGCAGTGGAGGCTCACCGAAACCGGCGACGGCTACCTGACGATCGCCTGTGTCCGCAGCGGCAAGGTCCTCGGTATCACCGGCGCGGCGACCACCGACCTCGCCACGGTGGAGCAGCAGACCGCCAACGGCACCGCCGGCCAGCAATGGAGATTCGTCCCCGCCTGAGCCGCGGCCGGCAGCGTCCTGAGCCCCTTGACGGTGGACCACGGCACTGACATCTTGCTCGAAGGCGTTCGCACGATGCCCGTTTGAACCATCTCCACGCACGTGATTGGCATTTCGCGGCACAACGGCTTCCGCCGTACCCCTGGGCACAGCACCGCACCGGCCACCCGGACGCCGGCGGGCCCGGCCGGCCACTGCCAGCGACCGGCTCCCCACTCCCCCGCCTGGCCGAGGACCGTGTCCCCCACGAGAGAAGGAACGACCTTGTCCTTTATTCGACGACTCATCGTCGCGGGCACCACAGGAGCCCTGGCCATGGCGGGCGGCAGCACACTGGCCGCCTCCACGGCGTCGGCGGCACCGCCCACGAGCGGCTACACGGTCACCGTCGGATCGTCCGGCTCCTGGACCCACCCGACCGACACCCCGGCCAGTCCCTACCTCGACAAGGACGGCACCTTCTACTTCCAGCAGTCCGCCGCCCTGTACGGCGCGAGCGACCCGCGGTACTGGGACTTCTTCACCGGTGCGAACCTCGACACCGCGACCCGGTCCAGCACGATCAGCAACGCCGTCAACCCGTCCAACTCCAGCGACAGGAACAACGACACCACCTGGCGGTGCAACAACAGCCCCACCGGCCGGACCGCGACCGCCGCCCCCTCCGGATCCGGTTACGCGCAGAAGAACTACTGCGACCTGTCCGGAGTGTGGGTCGATCCCGACACCGGCGACTGGTACGGCCTGGTCCACAACGAGTTCACCCCGCAGCCGTTCGGCGACGGGCTCCACTACGACGCCATCGACTACGCCGTCTCGACGGACCAGGGCATGACCTGGACCGTCAAGGCGCACGTCATCACGTCCCCGTACAGCACCAAGCGCGGGGACACGACGGCCTTCCCCAACCAGACGTACTCCTACGGCGACGGCGACCAGCGCCTGCTGGTGGACACCGCCTCCGGGTACTTCTACGCCTACTACGGCTCACGCGTGGTGGACAAGAACGGCGGCTGGAAGGCGTTCTACGAGCACGTGGCGCGGGCCCCGATCTCCGGCAAGATGGCGCCCGGCTCCTGGCAGAAGTGGTACGACGGGGCCTGGTCGCAGCCCGGCGCGGGCGGCAAGGAGAGCAACCTGGTGCCGGCCGCCAGCGCCACCAGCACCGGCTACACCCCCGCCTCGGCCGAGTACGACCCGGCCAATACCGGCAGCGTCGACCAGCAGGTCGCGGCCGGCAAGGCCCCGCCGACGTCCCCGCTGTTCGTCATGGACGTCACCTACGACGCGTACCTCGGCCTCTACATCGGCGAGCCGCAGGCGGTCGACCAGAGCGGCAACGCGCCGCAGCAGTTCTACGCCACCGACGACCTGTCGACGCAGAAGTGGTATCTGCTCGGCGACACCGGCAGCTACACCGACGCCTCCTGGTACCGCTGGTTCATCGACAGCGCGAACAAGACCGGCTCCGGCATCGTCGGCAAGTCCTTCCGCTCCTACTGCTCGTTCGGCTGCGCCGCGGGCGCCTCAGGTACGTACGCCAACATCACCATCGACGCCGCCGAGCCCGCCGCGTCGCCCTTCGATCCGGCGAAGTCCTACCGGATCGCCAACGGAAACGGCCGGGTGCTCGCCCAGGCGTCCGGCGGTTCCGCCACCACCTCCCTGCCGGCCGCCACCGGATCGGCGCTGGAGGCGTGGTCCTTCACGGGCAACGGCGACGGCTCCTACCGCATCGCGAACTCCGCCACCGGCCAGCTGCTGGGCGTACCCGCCACGTCGAGCGCCACCCGGGCCTGGGGCACCGCCCCCACCGTCACCACGGCCGCACCGGGCGGCCCCACGGTCGGCCAGCAGTGGTTCGTCATTCCCGGCACGTCCGCGGGCGGCGCGGCGGCCGGCACCTATCGGCTGGTCAACCGCTACAGCGGCCTGGTCATCGGCCTGTCCGCCGACACCGCCAGGACCGCCGAGACCACCCCGGCGCGGTATTGGACCAACAGCACGGGCAGCAGCGTCGGCGGATCCCGGACCGCCGCCGAGCAGACCCTGACGATGACCGCGGTCGGCACCGCACCGCCCGGCGGCCTCAACGGCACCCACACCCTCCTGACCGGCGGCAAAGCACTCGACGACCCCAACCACAGCACGGCGGCCGGCACCCAGCTCGCCCTCTGGGGCGCCAACGGCGGCGCCAACCAGAGTTGGCGGTTCACCTCGCAGCCCGACGGCTCCTACCAGCTGGCCAATGCCGAGTCGGGGCTCTGCGCCGATGTCAGCGGCGGCGCCACCACGGCCGGCGCCCGCGTCATCCAGTGGAACTGCACCGGCGGCGCCAACCAGCGCTGGACCCTCACCCAGCAGTCCAACGGCACCTACACCGTGAGGTCCGCGCAGAGCGGACTCCTGCTCACCGCCGCCGCCGCCACCGACGGCGCCCTCGTCACCCAGCAGCCCGACACCGGCTCCGCCCTCCAGCGATGGGCGGTCAGCTGATCCGGGGCGACGGACAGCGATCCCGGCCATTCATGCAAGAGAATGCTTGATGTAGTCTCTCTTCAAGCAGAAACGATCAGAGCATGTGCTGTGGTCGCCGCCATGCGCACCGAGGAGAGCCCGATGCCGCCCACTGACTCCGCGACCACCGCCGAGATCGTCAGCCAGCCCGAGTGCTGGCAGCGGGCAGCAGCGATGGTCCCGGCAGCGGCCGGGCAGCTGCCGGGCGAAGGCGAGCGGGTCGCGGTGGTCGGCTGCGGCACCTCCTGGTTCATGGCCCAGTCGTACGCGGCGCTGCGCGAACAGCGCGGGCACGGCGAGACGGACGCCTTCGCCGCCTCCGAATTCCCCTTCGGGCGCCGCTACGACCGGGTGCTGGCCATCACGCGGTCCGGCACCACCACCGAGGTGCTGCGGGCCGCGGAAAGGCTGCGCGCCGCCGGCGTGCCGGTCACCGCGATCACCGCGGACCCGCACACCCCGGTGGCGGCCGCCGTCGACCAGGTCGTCGTACTGGACTTCGCCGACGAGCGGTCCGTGGTGCAGACCCGCTTCGCCACCACCGCGCTCGCCCTGCTCCGCGCGCACCTCGGCGAGGACCTGAGCCGGGCCGTCGCCGACCTCGGGCCGGCCCTCGCGCAGGACCTGCCCGCGGACCTGGTCGCGGCCGAGCAGTTCACCTTCCTCGGCACGGGCTGGACCTGCGGCCTGGCCCAGGAGGCGGCGCTCAAGATGCGGGAGGCCGCCGGAGCCTGGACGGAGAGCTACCCGGCGATGGAGTACCGGCACGGGCCGATCAGCATCACCGGTCCCGGCCGGGTGGCGTGGGTCCTCGGCGCGCTGCCCGAGGGCCTGGCCGCCGATGTCGCCGGTGTCGGCGGCCGGTTGGAGGCGGGCTCGGCGGCGGACGGCGGCGGCGCGCTCGACCCGCTGGCCGACCTGGTGCGGGTGCAGCGGCTGGCGGTGGCCATCGCCGAGAGCAGGGGCTACGACCCGGACCGTCCGCGGAACCTGACGCGTTCCGTCGTTCTGGCCTGAGCCCTCGCGGCCCCGCACCGTGCCGGACGACCACCGACCACCCGCCGGCAGCCCACGACCCGCTGCCGCTGCCACCGTGAGGACGCCATGACCACCGCCGCCACCGCGGACCTCGTCACCGCCGCCCGGGCCGCCGGCCGCGGCGCCGCCGCGTTCAATGTGATCACCCTGGAGCACGCCGAGGCGATCACGGCCGCCGCCGAGGCCGCCGCGCTGCCGGTGATCCTCCAGATCAGCGAGAACGCGGTGGCCTACCACGGCGGCCGGCTGGAACCGCTGCTGGCCGGTGCGGCGGCGGTCGCCCGCGCGGCCTCGGTCCAGGTAGCGCTCCACCTGGACCACGTGCAGAGCGAGCAGCTGCTGCGCGCGGGGGTGGCCGCCGGGGCGGACTCGGTCATGTTCGACGCGTCGCGGCTCGCGTACGGCGAGAACGTCCGCGCCACCGCCCGCGTCACCGAGTGGGCGCACGGGCACGGCGTGTGGGTGGAGGCCGAGTTGGGCGAGGTGGGCGGCAAGGACGGGGCGCACGCACCCGGTGTCCGCACCGACCCGGTCGAGGCCGCCGCCTTCGTGGCCGCGACCGGGGTGGACGCGCTCGCTGTCGCCGTCGGCAGTTCGCACGCGATGACGCGGCGCTCGGCCCGCCTCGACCACCCGCTGATCGCCGCGCTGCGCACGGCGGTTCCCGTGCCGCTGGTCCTGCACGGGTCCTCGGGGGTGCCCGACGGGGAGCTGCGGCAGGCGGTGGCCGCGGGCGTGGTCAAGGTCAACATCGGTACGGCCCTCAACGTCGCCTTCACCGCGGCCGTACGCGAGCAGCTGGCCGCGCAGCCCGCCGCCGTCGACCCGCGGCGCTATCTGCGGGCGGCGCGCGAGGCGATGTCCGGCACCGCGGAGCACCTGCTGCGGGTGGTCGCCGGTGAGCCGGCCCGGCTGACCACCGCCGCGGACCGGGCATAGGCCGGCGCGAAGGCCGCGCTCCGCGCGAGCGCGCCCGCCGGCACCGGACGTTCCGGTCGTAAAAGTGATCACTCATGCATACTGCACAGGTGCAACGTGGCAGATGACGGCGGCGCGACCCGCTCCGTAGCCGGGTGTGCGACGCTGGCCACTCGCAGATCGCGTGATGAGGGAGCAGGTTCGTGTCCAAGGACGCCCGCTGGGCCGCGCTGTTGGATCTGCTGGCCGAGAAAGGCCGGCTGGAGGTCGAAGAGGCCGCGAGCGACCTGAACGTCTCGACCGCGACGATCCGCCGGGACCTGGACCAGTTGGCGGAGCAGCGGATGCTCAACCGCACCCGCGGCGGCGCGGTGGCCCACGGTGTCTCGTACGAGCTGCCGCTGCGCTACAAGACCTCCCGGCACGCCCCCGAGAAGCAGCGCATCGCCCAGGCCGCCGCCGCACTGGTGGAAGTGGGCGAGGTGGTGGGTCTCACCGGGGGAACGACGACGACCGAGGTGGCCCGCGCGCTGGTGCTGCGCGGTGACATGGCCGTCGACGCCACGGGCGGGATCGGCCGCCAGCCGACGCTGACCGTGGTGACCAACGCGTTGAACATCGCCAACGAGCTGGCGGTCCGGCCGCAGATCAAGACCGTCGTCACCGGCGGGGTCGCCCGGCCGCTGTCCTACGAGCTGACCGGCGCGCTGGCCAGCGGTGTGCTGCGGGAGATCACCCTCGACGTGACGGTGCTGGGCATCGGGGCGATCGACGCCGAGGAGGGCGCCTTCGCCCACCACGAGGACGAGGCGAGTATCAACCGCCTGCTCGCCGAGCGGGCCCAGCGGGTGATCGTCGCCGCCGACTCGTCGAAGATCGGCAAGCGCGCCTTCGCGAAGATCTGCGACATCTCGACCGTGGGCACGCTCGTCACGGACCAGGACATCCCGCCGGGCGCGGCAGCGCGCTTCGAGGACGCGGGCGTCGAGGTCGTGATCGTCTGACGCGGTACGCGCCCGCGCATCTCTGCCCAGCGGGCGCCGCTCCCCCGCGCCCTCCTCGCGCCTGTCCCGCTCCTCGCCGGGGCCGACGAAACTCCCGCCTCACCAGACGCATTTATTGCCCTCCGTGGCAGCATGGTGACTATGGATGGTGAAGCCGATGGCGCCGCGAGCGTGAAAGGCCGCCTTCCGGGCAGCCGTGGCCGTGCCGGCGCGGTGACCCAGGATCTGCTGACCGTCGGGGTGGAGGAGGAGTACCTCCTGGTCGATCCGGTGTCCCGGGAGCCGAGCCCGCAGGGGCCCAAAGTGGTGGAGCACGCCTCCTCCCTCGGACTGGGCGAGCGGGTCACCAAGGAGCTGACCTGCTATCAGGTCGAGACGCGGACCGATCCGCACCTCGGCATCGACCCTCTCGGCGAGCAGATCCGATCCGCGCGGGCCGTCGTCGCGACCGCTGCCGCGCGGGAGAACCTGCGCATCATCTCCAGCGGCTCCCCCATACTCGGCCCGCCGGTTCCGCCGCTCTTCTCGGACGGAGCCCGCTATGCCGAGAGCGTCGCGGCCTTCCGCGCCCTGGACGACGAGCAGATCGCCTGCGCCTGCCACATCCACGTCGGCATCCCCGACCTGGCCCGCGCGCTCCAGGTCAGCAACCACCTGCGTCCCTGGATCCCCTCGCTGATCGCACTGTCGGCCAACTCCCCCTACTGGGAGGGGCGGGACACCGGCTACGCGAGCTGGCGCACCATGACCTGGGCGCGCTGGCCGGTGTCCGGTCCCCCGCCGTACTTCGAGTCCCCGGCGCATTTCGACGACCTCGTCAGCCGCGGCATCGAGGCCGGGGCCGTCATGGACCGCGACCGCGTGTACTGGGACATCAGGCCCTCCAGCCATGTGCCGACCCTGGAGGTCCGGGTCGCCGACGCCGCCACCACCGCCGACGAGACCCTGCTGCTCGCCGCCGTCGTCCGGGCCATGGCCGCCACCGCGCTGGAGGAGATCGACGCCGGGGAGCCGGCGCCGCGTCCGCAGCCGGAGATCCTGCGCGCGGCCTGCTGGCGCGCCGCACGCGACGGCCTGGCCGGGCAGAGCGTCGATCTGCCCTCCGCGCACCTGATCCCCGCGCCGGCGCTGGCCGAACGGCTCCTGACGTGGATCCAGCCCGCCCTGCGACGCCACGGCGATACGGATCTCGTACGCGCCGGCTGGTCGCGGCTGCGACGCGGCAACGGGGCCGAACGCCAGCGCGCCGCGTACAGGCGCCGCGCCAGCCTCCTTGACGTCGTGGACCACCTGATCGTGTCCGCGGCGCCGAGCTGAGCCGCTTCCGTCCCGCAGGACCAGGACCAGGACCAGGACCAGGATCCGGTCCCGGCCGGGGAGCCCCTGCCGCGGGGCTCCCGGCCGGGGTCCATGTACCGGGCTACGGGGCTGTCGCGCAGGCCGCGCCGGCGAAACGGGCGGTCAGCCAGACGGGGTCGGCGATGGCCGAGCCGACCACGACGGCGTGGGCGCCGGCGTCCATGGCCGCGCGTACGTCGTCCAGCGTCGAGTAGCCGCGCTCGGCGACGACCGGCACCCCGGCGCCGGCCACGAGGGTCGCCACGAGCCCGAGGTCGGGCAGCGGGCCGGTGTTCGCCTTGGCGGGGTAGCCCATCGTGGACGAGCTGACGATCGCGGCGCCCGCCGCCACGGCGGTACGCGCGTCGTCGATCCCCGGCACTCCCGCCTTGACCGGCCTGCCGAGTGCGACGAACGACGCGACCAGCTCGGCCAGGTCCTGCCCGTCGTGGCGGCGCGCCGCCGAGTCCGCCTCCAGTTCGACAACGTCGGCGCCGGCGTGCACCAGTGCGGCCGCGTGCTCCAGCGTCGGTGTGATGCGGACGGCCCCGCCGTGCGAGCCGTCGATGTTCACGGCGAGCACGGGGAAGCCGGGGAGGGCGCGTTTGACGGCGCGCACGGCGTCCGGGCCGTCCACCTTCACGGCGACGGCGCCGCCGGCCTGCGCGGCGGCGGCGAGCCGGACGGCGTCCTCGGTGCTCTGCCAGGGCGACTGCGGTGACGGGGTGAGCGAGACGATCAGCCCGCGGGGAAGGAGGTTCACGCCGCGAACTCCTCTCCGCTGACCAGGACGCGCTCGACGGCGACGTTCTCGTCGGTCACGATCAGGTCGGCCGGGCCGCCGAGGGTGAGTTCGCCCGCGCCGGTGAGCCCGTAGAAGCGGGCGGGCGCGCGGCTGGCCAGGTTGACCGCGCGGTCGATCGGCCAGTCGTGCTCGACCAGTTTGCGCACCTGCTGGAGCAGCGTCACCGTGCTGCCGGCGAGGGTGCCGTCGGGCAGGCGCGGCACCCCCTCGGTGACCGTGACGGTGAAGCCGCCCACGGTGAAGTCGCCGTCGCCCGCCCCCGCCGGGGACGCGGCGTCGGTGACGAGCATGACGCGGTGCCCGGCGGCCTTGAGCGCGAACAGCGAGGTCTCACGCGCCAGGTGGATGTCGTCGGCGATGAGCTGGATGGCGACCTCCTCCCGGTTGAGCGTCGCGCCCGCGATGCCGGGGGCGCGGTGGCTGAACGCGATCATCCCGTTGAAGAGGTGCGTGACCGCGCGGGCGCCCGCGTCGAAGGCCGCGTACGCGGTCGCCGTGTCGGCGCCCGAGTGCCCGGCCTGCACGATCACCCCTTCCCCGGCGGCCCAGGCGATCAGCTCCAGCGCGCCGGGCAGTTCGGGGGCGACGGTGATCGTACGCAGCGGCCCGGCGTCCAGGAACCGCCGCACGATGCCGATGTCGGGGTCGCGGAGGTGTTCGGTGCGGTGCACGCCGCGGTGGTGCGGGGACAGGAACGGTCCTTCGGCGTGCACGCCGACGACCTTCGCGCCGCGCAGCGCCGACTCCTGGAGCTTGCCGAGCACCCGGAGCTGGCGGACGACGTTGTCCTCGGAGTCGGTGATGACGGTGGGCTGTACGTGGAGGACGCCGTCCCGGGCGAGCGCCGCGAACGCCCGCTCGAAGTCCTCGGCCGCCGCGTCGTTGAAGTCGACCCCGCCGTAGCCGTTGACCTGGAGGTCCACCAGGCCGGGCAGGACGTAGCCCCTACCGGTCGACGGCAGGCCGGCGCGTACCAGCCGTCCGTCGTCCACCTCGATGTCGCCCTTCACCCAGGCGCCGGCGATGACGGCGCCGCGTGCGGAAACTCTCATGGGTACAACCTCGCTATATGGGGAACGGCGCCGCGGCCGGTCGGCTCCGCGGCTTGGGGGCGGTACGCACCGCCGGGATGGCCCTGGAGGGTGGCGCGGAAGCGGTAGCGGTCGCCGCGGTAGACGCTGCGGCACCACTGCACGACCCGGCGGTTCTCGTCGAAGGTGGTCTGGACGATCTCCAGGACGGAGCCGCCCGGAGCAAGGCCGAGGCTCTCGGCGATCTCGGCGCTCGCGTCGCGCGCCTCGATGACGCAGTCGGCTCTGACCGCGTGCAGGCCGTACTGCTCGGCGAGCGTGCCGTACAGGGAAGCGGTCGAGAAGTCGTGCTCGCCCAGGCCGGGCGCCAGGCCCTCGGGGACGAGGGAGAAGTCGATCAGGGTGGGGATGCCGTCGAGGTGCCGCAGCCGCACCAGTTCCACAAGGGGGGCGCCCGGCGCGATGCTCAGCAGGTCCGCCTCGTCCAGCGAGCTGGCCCGGGTGAGGCACTTGAGCACTTTCGAGCTGGAGGTCAGGCCGTTCGCGGCCGCGAGGTCCGAGAAGCTCACCAGCCCGGTGGCGCCCTCCTCGATCGAATCCGCCTCGTACCCGGCGGGCCGGAGCGAGGCCGGCGCGGACGTCTCCGCCGGCACCCACCGGGCGCCCGCGACGACCTTGACCAGGCCGGCGACCTCCAGATCCTTCAGCGCCTGGCGGACGGTGACCCGGCTGACGTCGAACTGCTCGGCGAGAACCCGCTCGGAGGGCATCCTCGAACCGGGCGCGATCACCCCCGACTCGATGCGTTCCCTGAGGTGTTGCGCCACCTTGCGGTGCAGTGCTGGCGAAGTAGACATGACCCCGATTGTGTCCGTTGGAGTTGAGTGAGAAGGACGTATTGGGCGGCCCGTGCCGCGCGGCGCGGAGGCGGTCGTCCGGCGGCCGGGCCGGTGGCGGCTATTCGCCGTCGTCGAGCTTGGTGCCGGTGTCGAGGAAGAGGAATTCGTCGGGATCGATCCCCCGCGCCCGCGCCGAGCGCAGCGCCACCTGTTGCAGCAGCGCGGCCACGAAGACCGGTATCTCCAGCGGGCTGTGCGCCTCGATCGGTACGACCAGGGTCCGCTCGCCGTGGGTGACGGGCGTGCCGGTACGCAGCTCGACGATCTGGCGGCCGAGCGAGCCGAGGGCCCGGACGATCTGCCCGTCGTCGGGACCGTCGAGAACGATGTGCAGGGTCGAGGGGTGGGTCGACTCCATCAGCCCGTGCAGATACTGCCGCGTCTCGAAGGACGCCGCGGGCACCCGGGTCACCTCGCGCAGCAGCAGCGCGCCGCCTTCGGCCACACCGTGCTGGTCCGCCGGCGCGACCAGGTCGATGATCGACGCGGCCGACAGGAGGCCCGCGATCTCCTCGGCCCGCTCGGAGGTCGCCGTGCGGAATTCTGCCAGCCGCTCCCCCAAGCTGAGCCACGACGCGGACGGTTCGCCGTCGGTCCAGGTCTCGGCGAGCATCGACACGGCCATCACCGAGGCGGTGAACCCGATGGTCGAGGCGAGGCTGTCGGGCAGGTCGCCGAGGGTGAGCACCGAGTCGGCGGCGGCGGCCATCGGCGAGTCGGTGACGTTGACGACCGCGAGCTTGCGGCCCGGGGCCGCGCGCATCACGTCGACCGTCTCGCGGCTGCGGCCCGACTGGGACAGCGCGACGAGCGTGGCGCTGTCGTCGAACGGACCCGCCTCGGCCGCGTTGAGCCGGACGCTGGGGATACCGCGCGCCGACAGGTGGGCGACCGGTGCGGCGAGCGCCGCGAGGCTCGCGCCGATGCCGATGAACGTGGCCTGGGCGGGCCGGCCGACGAGGGCCGCCGCGGCGAGCGCCCGCTCGCGCAGCACCGGGGCGATCCCGGTGAGCCGGCCGGCCTGGCCGAGCACCCCCTCCTCGAAGGGGACGAAGCCCTGTCGCAGAAACGCGTTGACGCTCATCGGCCGCTAGCCGCCCTTCCCCGTCGCGCCAGGGAATCGATCACGACGGCGGCGACGAGGACAGCGCCGGTGATCACGTACTTGACGGCGGAGGTCTGGTTGAGCAGATCCATGCCGTTGGACACCGCTCCGATGACGAGCATGCCGAGCAGTGCGGAATACGCGCTGCCGCGCCCGCCGAACAGGCTGGTGCCGCCGATGACCGCGGCGGCGATCGCGTTCAGCAGGATGTCGCTGCCGCCGCTGGCCTGGTTGACCGCGAACAGTCGCGAAGCGGCGAGCACACCGCCGAAGGCGGCGAGCGAGGAGGCGATCGTGAAGGCGATGACCTTGACCGTGCCGACCTGGATGCCCGCGCGCCGGGCCGCCTCGGCATTGCCGCCGACGGCGAACAGCTTGCGGCCGAACGTCGTGCCGCGCAGCAGTACGTCGACCAGCACCACGAGCCCGACGAAGATGATCAGCGACAGGGGGATGCCGTGCCACTGCGCGAAGACGATCGTCGCCGCGAGGATCACGACCGTGACCACGGACGCGCGTACCAGGCCCCCGGCGAGGGGCCGCACGGAGAGTCCGCGCTCGCGCCGCCGCCTGGCGGTGAGGAAGGTCGTGCCGAACGCCGCCACCGCGTAGACGACGGCGATCACGTAGCCGATCCACGCGGGGAGCGTGGTGTTGGCGAGCGAGGCTATCGCGCCGTTGTAGGGGATGTTGATCGTGCCCTGGTTGCCGAGGACCAGGAGCTGGCCGCCCTGCCAGGCGAGCAGGCCGCCCAGGGTCAGGACGAACGACGGGACGCCGAGCTTGGTGAAGATGAACCCGTGGAAGAGGCCTATCGCGGCGCCGAAGACGATCGCCAGGACGATCGCCAGGACCGGCGGCCAGCCCATGTTGATGCTCAGCACGACCATGGAGGCGGAGGTGATGCCGCTCACCGATCCGGCGGAGAGGTCGATCTCCCCGATGATCAGGACGAACACGATGCCGAGCGCGATGACGCCGGTCGAGGCGATCTGCAGGCTCAGGTTGGAGAGGTTCTGCGGCGAGAGGAACCGCCCGTTCGCGATCTGGAAGACCAGCGAGATGACGATGAGGCCGAGGATGACGGGCAGCGGCCCGAAGTCGCCGGTACGCAGGTGCTGGACGCGCTCGCGCAGCCAGTTCCCCTCCGTCGGCGGCTCCGGTGGCAGGACGCCGGGCTGGGTGAGTCCGGTGGCGGTGTCGGTGGTCACGGTCATCCTTCCTCGGCCCGGTCGCGGCGCCGCTTCCGGCGCTTGTGGGCACTGCTGTCCGCGACGCCCGTGATGGCGGCGACGACCTGCTCCTCTGTGGTCCCCTCGACGGGGAATTCGGTGACGCTGCGCCCGAGCCGCAGGCAGACGATCCGGTCCGCCACGTCGAAGACGTCGGCGAGGTTGTGGCTCACCATGAGGACGGCGTGCCCCTCGGCTCGCAGCCGCTCGATGAGTTCGAGGACTTCGGCGGTCTGCTCGACGCCGAGCGCGGCGGTGGGCTCGTCCAGGATGACCAGCCGCGGGTCGCCGAGCAGGGACCGCGCGATGGCGACCGACTGGCGCTGGCCGCCCGAGAGCGACGAGACGGGTGCGCGCAGGTCCTTGATCCTGACGGAGAGCCGCTTGAGCAGGTCGACGGCGACCTGCTCCATGTCGAGCGCGCTCAGGAAGCCCCCGTGGTGCTTCTCGCGCCCGAGGAAGAGGTTGGCGACGATGTCGAGGTTGTCGCACAGCGCGAGGTCCTGGTAGACCGTTGCGATTCCGAGGCGCGTGGAGTCGGTGGGCTTGCGCGGGGACACCTGCTCGCCGTTCACCGTCATGGTGCCGCCGTCGCGGGGGTGCGCGCCGGCGATCGTCTTGATCAGGGTGGACTTGCCCGCCCCGTTGTCGCCGACGAGCGCCACGACCTCTCCTACGGCGACGCTCATGCTGACGTCGCTGAGCGCCTGCACGGCGCCGAAGCTCTTGCTGATGTGCTCCAGTTCGAGCACGGGCGGCGGACTGTCTCCTGCCTTTTCAACGGTCGAAGTCATCGGCGGTCTCCTTTCATGCTGCGTCGGTCCGCCGCGGCGGCGACCGCGGCCGGCTGGGCGAGGTGCCACGCGGCCGCGCCGGCGAGGCCGGCGTCGTCACCGCACCGGGCGGCGCGTACCTCGACGTCCCAGGAGACGTGCGAGGCCGCGGTGTCGCGGATGCGACGGTCCAGTTCGTCGAGAAGGTGGGCGCCGGCCGCGCGGGCGAGCCCGCCGCCGACCACCAGCACGTCGGGCGAGACGACGTGGCACAGCAGGATCGCGGCGGCGGACGCCACGTCGGCGATGTCGGCGAGGGCGCCGGACGCCAGCTCGCGGGCGTGCCGCTGTGGTGGGGCGGTGCCGGTCCCGGAGGACAGCTCGGTCAGGGCGCGGTAGTCGACGTCCCTGCCGAGTTCGCGCGAGACCTCGCGCACCCGCTGCCCGGAGCCGAGGTCCTCGATCATCGGGCGCCCGGCGCCGAACAGGTGCAGGAACCCGATCTGGAAGCCCGACACGCGTCCCGACAACACGCGGCCGTCGCTCACGACCGCCGCGCCGACCCCCGTCGAGAGGGTGAGGTACGCCGTCGTCCCGGTGGTGGCTCCGGCGCCGTAGTACGCCTCGCCGATCGCGGCCAGCTCGGCGTCGCCGGCCAGCTCGACGGCCAGTCCTGTGACGTCGCCCAGGTGCGCGGCCGACAGGCGGCCGAGGTCGGCGGACGGCAGATTCCGCGCCACGTGCAGACGGCCCTGGAGGTGGTCCACCCGCCCCGGCAGGCCGACGACCGCCGAGACGGCGTCCGTACCGGCCGCGATCCGGGACATGAGGTCGGCGACCTGCTCGTGCGCCGCACCGTGCCGGACGGGCTCCTTGAGCCGGGCGGTCAGGGCCCCGCTGCGGTCGACGAGCGCCGCGCGGACCGTGGTACCGCCCAGGTCGACTGCCACGACCTGGGCGGCACCGCCGGTGGGCAACGAGGTCACTTGGCGAGTCCTGCCTTGGCGCATGCCTTCTTGTAGTCGGCCGTGCAGATCTGGCCGACGGTCAGATACCCGCTGTCGAGCAGGATCTCCTTCATGTTGTCCATCGTCACGGCGATGGATTGCAGCAGGTAGGCGGGCACCTTGCTGGCGCCGTCGTCGATGGTGCCGTTGAGCAGGTCACCGTCGGGCTTCTTCCCGGTGGCGAGCGCGGCGGCGGCCTTGGCGCCGATCCGCGCCTCGGTCTCGACCGGCAGGTACGTGCTCTCGTACAGGTCGCCCGCGACCATGTTCTGGATCGCGTCGAGCTGGGTGTCCAGACCCGTGACGGGCGGCATCGGGGTGACGCCCGCGCTCTTGAGCGCGGCGACGACACCGGTGGCCATGCCGTCGTTGCCCGCGTAGACCCCGGCGATGTTGGCCGCGCCCAGCTTGGTGATGGCCTGCTGCATCTGGTTCTGCGCGTTGGCGGCCGACCAGCCCTTGGTGTCGTACTCGGCGGCGACCTTGAAGCCGGACTTGTCGACGGCGCTGTGCGCGCCGTCCTTCTCCGGCTTGGCGCCCGAGTCGACGGGGTCGCCGTTCATCATGACGACGTTGCCGGAGGTCCTGCCGTCCTTCTTCAGCTTGTCGAGCAGCGACTGCATGCCGACGGCACCCTGCTGGACGTTGTCGAACTTCACCCCGTAGTCCACGCCCGCGCTGTAGATGACGCGGTCGTAGCTCATGGCCTTCGCACCCTGGCGGCGGGCGCTGGCGACCACGGCCCCTGCGGCCTTGGAGTCGACGGGGTCGATCACCAGCACGCTCGCCCCCTCGGTCAACGCCGACTCGGCCTGGCTGAGCTGCTTGCCGGCGTCCCCGGCCGCGTTGTAGTAGCGGAGCTGGCATGTGGGGCAGCTCTCCGCGAGCTGCTTCTCGAACGTCGGCTTGTCCCGCGCCTCGTACCGGGCCGTGGCGTTCTCCGGGAGCAGCAGCGCGACGATCGGCTTCTTGGACTTGCCGCCGCCGGAGCTCCCGGTCGAGCCGGGCGCCCCGTCCGTGCCGCCGGAGCCGCCCGACGAGCACGCAGCGAGTACGAGGGCTCCAGCCGCGGCCACGCCCGCAACGGCCATGCGTCTGCGGCGTGAATGAGAAGTAACGTTCATAGGAGTTTCGTCCACCTCTGAGCCATTTGTAGCGGGGTGAGTTCACTCACGTTAAATCTGGTAGCAACCACTGGTCAACCCTTTGGTATCACGGCTCGGTAACCTAAATAGACCACTGGTATTACTCAGCCGTGGCCAGGGAATCTCCACCCGCCCAGCCGCAAGTCCCCGCGGCGGAACGACCTCCACGCCCGCCGTGCCCCTCATGGGGGACCCGCGCCTGCCTGCCTCTGGTCCGAACCAGCGGTCCCATGCCATGACGGTCCGCCGCTCCCCATGCCGCGGAGACCGTGCCGCCGGCGCGGTCACGGCCTGCGCGCTGCGGCCTCGGGGATCCGGCGCGAGGTCAGGCGGACGGTGTGGCCGGGGACCGCAGGCCGAACCATTGCTCGGCGGCGTACTCCTCGAACCGGTCCGCCTCGGTGAAGCCCAGCTTCGCCGCGAGGCGCATCGAGCGGCCGTTGGCGGTCTGGGTGGTGAGCACCACCGGCTCGCCGGGGAGCGCGTCGGCGAACCAGTCGAGTGCCGCCGCGCACGCCTCGGCGGCGTATCCGTGTCCCCACGCCTCCGGCAGGAACATGTAGCCGAGTTCGGCCTCGCCGGCCTCCGGACGGATGTGCCCAGGACGCGCCGCGCCGCGCCGGTCGAGCGTGACGATGCCGATCATCGCCCCGTCGAGGTCGACCACGAAAAGGCCGGGGCGCCGCCGGGGCTCGGCGGGCACCGCGCGCTCGAACTCGGCACGCGGCCGAGGGCCGCCGATGTACGTACCCACCTCAGGCGAGGTGAACAGCTCGATGATCGCCGCCCGGTCCCGGGCCTCGGGCTCCCGGAGCACGAGCCGCCCGGTCCTGATCGGGGCAGGCGGCCAGGCGACGGGGCCGAGTCCAGTCATGGCGGGCAACCTACCGCAGGCCCTCGTACGACCGGCTCGTGGCCGCGGGCGGCCAGGACGGCGACGAGGAGCGAGCCTCCGGGGCCTTTCCCCGCCGTGGACGCCGCACGGTCACAACGTGGGGGAGGTCGCTCCCGCCGGAATCGCGCCCGGTAGTGGGCGTAGCCGGCGCATACGAAGTAGGCGATCACCGCGGCGTTGGCCGTGACGGCGAACCCGGCGTATCTGAGTCCGGCGACGAGCCCCACTACCGCGTCACGCTGACGGCGCCGCGCGGGTACGAGCCGTGCGAGCTGGCCGGCTCGCCCACCGGCCTGCGGTTCTCGCACGACGGCACCGACAGCGGAATCACCGCCGGCCGCCACGGCAACCAGCGGACCGCGGTGGCCTTCGGCCCGGGCCGCCCGGTGCACTTCGACATCCAGGTCCCCAGCGGCGGCCCCGGCACTACTGCGGACGAGGCCGCGTTCGCACTCCGGGCCCCGGACGGGGAGATCCCCGGCACCTCTTACGCCGAGGGCACGCTCACGGTGGCCGCCGGCCCCCTCGTCGGCCCTGTCCGGAGCGGCGCCTGGCCTCGGGCCCGTGAGAGGCCGAGCCCTCGGCGGTCAGTCGCACCGGCCGCAGGGGTTTCCGCACGGTCTGGGTGTCCTCCCTGATGGTCGCCCAGGCCCGGGAAGTACGCCTCACCGCGGCCCTGCCCCATCTGCGGATCGCCGACCGCGCGGTCGTGCTGCGCACGACGGCACGTCCGGGACCAGCGATCCGGCCTACAGCGCCGTCACGACCA
This sequence comes from Streptomyces sp. IBSBF 2435, assembly GCF_036815005.1. NCBI lineage: Bacteria > Bacillati > Actinomycetota > Actinomycetes > Kitasatosporales > Streptomycetaceae > Streptomyces > Streptomyces sp. IBSBF 2435. The sequence goes on from NZ_JAJSYW010000014.1 coordinate 32,853, forward strand.
TCCTGTAGCACCGGCGGCGCCGCGAGTCGGACACTCGTACGCGTCGTGCGGCTTCGGGACCGGTCCCGCGGCGGGTGGGTTTGGCTGTGCGCATGATCCGCCTGCCCTCCGCGGCCCCAGACCGTTCCCTCCCGCTCACCCGGGGACCCCTCGTCCGCGCCGCGCTGTCCGCGGCCGTGGCCGCCGTCCTCGTGTCGTGCGGGCCCGACAGCTCCGCCAGTTCCGACAGCGCGGGCCGTACGACACCGGCGTCCCGCACATCGCCCTCGGCCGCGCCCACGTCCGCCGGCCCGTCGCCCACACCCACATCCGCCGGCCCCTCGCCCGCCCCGACACTGCCCGACCCGGCGGACGGCACGCATACGGATCGGTGCCGGGACGGACGCTGCGAGGTCCGGGTGACCCAGGGCGCCACCATTCCGGTGCCCGAGCGGTCCGGCGTCGGCCGGATCACGGTGACCGAGGTCGGGGACCACGCGGTCATGCTGACCGCACCGATGATCACGTCGCAGTTCTCCTCCGACGGCGGGTGCGAGATGACCATCACCGGTCCGTCGGAGTACGCCGCCGGCTTCATGGACCTGACGTGCGACGCGGGCGCGAACGGGGGCGTCAACAAGCTGCGGCTCCAGGTGGTCGGCGTCGTGGGCGAGGCCGCCGTGCTCCGCGTCGGCCTCGCGGCCTCGGACGCCGACGCATCGGGCGCCGGCGCGGTGTGACCGGGCATTCGGCCGCGGGGCGGAAGTCCCCAGCCGCACCGGACCGTCGTGCATGCGCGGCACGTTGGCCGGTTTCAGGTGGCCGTGCGCCCGTCCGGCGCCGTGCAGGTGCGCCAGCCCCTCACAGATTTACCGACGGTACGGAGCGCGTCGGGCAGCGGGCGGCCGGCGGCACGTCGCAGCGTGTCCGCCGCCGACCCGTCGGCGAGTTCCGCCATCGGCACGCGGGAGCCCTCGATCTGCGGTGCCTCGGAGTCGCCGACGGTCAGTGTCCCGTGGAGCCGCACGATTCGCGGGTGCGCCGGCCGCTCGTACAGCCGGACCTCACGGCGTACCGGACCGGCGGCCGGGTGGTCCGAACGGCAGGCCTCAGCGGGCCGGGGGCGGGGTCATGCCTTCGAGGAGCAGCCGCAGGACCTGCTGGAGTTCGTCGGCCAGGGAGGTCCCGAGGGTGTCGGACGGCCGGTGCGCCCAGCGGTAGAGGGCTCCGAGGTAGACGTCGCGCAGGACGTTGCCGACGCTGATCGGGGACATGCAGGGGGTCAGCTCGCCGCGGTCCACACCGCTGTCGACGATCTTGGCGAACACCTCGGCGACGTAGGGCTCCTCGAATATCGGCCGGCCCGCCTTCACCCAGGCAGTCAGCATGGCGGCGGTGAGCCGGGGCTCCTCCTGGTTGATCCGGACGAGTATCGCCATGCACTGCTGGAGCCGAGCGACCGCGCTGGGAGTGAACGCGCCGTACGCGTCGAGGCCGGTCACCAGAGCGGTGCGCCTGCGCTCGCCCCAGGCCGCGATGATGTCTTCCTTGCGCTGGAAGTAGTTGAAGAAGGTCCCCCGCGCCACGTCGGCGCGCTCCGCGATCTCGTCGATCGAGGTGTGGTCGTACCCCTTCGCCACGAAAAGCTCGACCGCCGAGGAGTAGAGGCGTTCCCTGACCCGCTGCTTGTTGCGTTCCCTGCGGCCGACCTGCGGCGGCGGCGTCGCACGCGAGCCCATTGCGTCCCTCCCTGTTCGGTTGAGTCGGTCAAGCCTGAGTGCACGATCGGACGGCACGGGGGCACCCGAGCCTGTCGGACCCGTCCGGGCAGGGACGTGCACGTCTATGGCCCGGCCGGTCCGCATGCATTTTTTATACCACAGTGCAACTTTAACCGCCGCTCATATTGTCGTACGCAGATCGAAACATGGCGGTCACCCGAGGGAGACGTCCGCCCGGGTGGCGGGACTCCCCCGGGCGGGGCCGGCCCGGCAGGTGACAGCCCGGCAGGGCGAGGCCAGGCAGGGCCGGGACGAAGTGCCAGGTGTGGCGGGCGCGTTCGGGGCGCCGCTAGGGAGCGGACTCCCCTCGCGCGCCGGGCCGGGCCAGGCTCTCGCGCAGGCTGGCGACGCTCTCGGCGCCCAGCAGCCGCCCGGCGGTGACCTCGACGCCGTGGCTGCGGCGCAGGCGCAGCCGGAGCTGGGAGGCCATCAGGGAATCGAGGCCGAGTTCGCGGAGCGAGCGCCGCTCATCGATGTCCGAGGCCGGCAGGCCGAGCAGCGCCGCGGAGTGTTCGAGGAGCGATTCCGCGGCGGCGTCCGCCTCGTGGGACGGGGAGCGGGGCCGGGAATCGGCACGGGAGCGCGGGCGCGGAAAGCCCGCGGGCTCCGTCGCGGGCGTCCGGCGGACGGGCGCGGGTGCCTGGTGGCGGTCGCCGAGTGCCGTGGACGCCGCCCGTTCCGGGTCGTCGCAGGGAGCCGCGGCCGGGCGCAGGAGGTTGCTGAGGAAGCCCGCCCCGAGGGGTTCCGCGATCCTCCTGACCACACTGGCCAGCGGCCCCACGTACGGCCGGGCGAGCGCCGACACGAGCGCGGGCACGGAGACCGGCGCGGCGCTCACCCGGGGTTCCGGCGCGAGGCGCCGCATGCGGATGCCGGAGAAGCTCGCCAGGACGCGCCGGTCGGGTGCGATCAGCACGACGTCGGCGAGGAAGCCGGCCGCGCCGCCGCCGGGCCGTACCGTGGCCAGGCTCCAGAAGTCCGGTTCGGCCTCGGCGTGGAAACGGACCGCCTCGAAGGAGACGGGAACGTGGGTGTGGTCGTCGCCGGCCGCCGTCGCCCCCGGCCGGGCCGCCAGCAGGGCCTGGAGTCCCGCCTCCCAGCCGAGGCGCGGCAGGGGCTGCTCCAGCCGTACGTGCGCGACCGCCTCGCCGTCGCACCGCCACAGATGCTGCACGCCCCGCATCGGCTCCCGGATGTCGAACCCGTGGCGCCGCGCGAACCGGTGGAAGTCGCGGGCCCCCAGGTAGTCCCGGCACCGGGCGAGCGCGGCGTCGAGGAGGTCGGGGGCCGCCGGTCCGCCGCCGTCCGTCCCCGCGGGTCCGGCCGGGACGAGCCGGCCCGAGGTGCAGAGCACGGGAGCGGCCCCGCCCGGCAGTGAGGCGTGCACCGTCACCGCGCGGGCGTCCCCTCCGCCGTCCAGCGCCACTTGAAGCGTCATGTCACCTGCCGCTTCGACGGGCAGGTGGGCGTCCCCCAGCGTGACGTCCCGCAGTTCGAACCGTGTGCCGGGATCGCCGTCCTCCGCGGTCTCGATCATCGCCGCGAGATACACCACGGGTGGTACGGGCGCGACACCGCGGATCGCCACTCCCCCGCCCCAGCCGCCGGACCCGCCCCAGGAAGCGAGGTCGATGTGCCGTACGCGGGCGCCGCCGGAGCGCCGTGCGGCCACCGGTCCTGCCGTCTCGCGCCGGAACTGCACCGTGTCCCAGGAGTAGGTGGGGAGCGACGGTACGTGCCGCGGGCCGCCGCCGTACCAGCGCCGCCAGTCCACCCGGGCGCCCTGTGCGAAGAGGCGGCCGGCCGCCCGCGCCATGTCCGCCGGCTCGTCGCAGGCGCGGTGCAGCGAGGCCACCGCGGCGGCGGCACCGGGACGGCCCGGGCTGTCGGCGTGGCTGCGGTGGTCGGCCGAGCCGGGAGAATCCCCGGGGCCGTCCGCCAGCGTGTCATCGATGGCCGCGACAAGCACCGGGTGCGGGCTGATTTCGAGGAAGACGCTGTCCGCCTCCCCGGCCGCCTTCCGTACGGTGTCGGCGAAGCGCACGGGTCTGCGCAGGTTGTCCATCCAGTAGGCAGCGGTCAGTTCGGGCCCCGGGACCGCGGTGCCGTAGACGGTGGAGAGCATGTCCGTCGCGCCGGGGGCCGGGGAGAGCCCGGCCAGTTCCCGCAGCAGGTCGTCGCGCAGGGCGTCCATCTGCGGCGAGTGCGAGGCGACGTTGACCTTCACGGGGCGGCACAGGATGTGGTCCCGCTCCAGTTCGGCGCGCAGTACGCCGAGGGCGGCGGGGTCGCCGGCGAGCACCGTGGTGGTGGGCGCGTTCTCGACAGCGACGCACACGGCTTCGGCGTACGCCTCGGCGTATTGCCGCGCCGTGGCCGCGGGCAGTTCCACCGCGAGCATGGCGCCACGGCCTGCCGTACGCTGCATCAGCCTGCTGCGGCGGCAGATCACCGCGGCGGCGTCGTCCAGGGACAGGGCGCCGCAGACGTGGGAGGCCGCGGCTTCGCCCATGCTGTGGCCTACGCACAGATCCGGCTCGACGCCGCGTTCACGCCAGGCGGCGGCGAGCGCCACCTGCACCGCCCACAGGACGGGCTGGACGGTGTCCACGTCGGCGGGGAGTTCGGCGTCGCCGGACGTCAGCCGGTCCAGCACCGACCAGCCCAACTCCTTGCGCACGGCCCGGTCGCACGCGTCCATCACCGTACGGAAGGCGGGCGAGTCGCAGTAGAGGGCCCGGCCCATGCCCGTCCACTGCGACCCCTGTCCCGAGAAGACGAAGACGACACGCCTGTCGCCGGACAGGCCCGCCTCCCCGGTGCCGCCGTCGGGGATCGCCGCGCCGTCGGCGAGGGCGTACAGCCGTTCCGACAGCGCGTCGTGGTCGCCGCCCACCGCCCACAGCCGGTGCGGGTGGGCGTCGCGGCCGGTGGCGGCGGCGGAGCAGATGTCGCCCAGGGGGTGGGGGCGCCCGGCTCCTGACGGGCCGAGGTAGGCCGCGTAGTCGCGCGCCAGGCGGCGCAGGGCCCCGGGCGTCCGCGCACTGAGCAGCAGCAGGTGGGCACCCGCGTCCGTGGCGGCGCCGCGGGCGGCGGGCACGCGCGCAGGGGAACGCCGCCGCACAGGCCCGGGCACGTGGGCGCCGACGACCAGATGGGCGTTGGTCCCGGACAGGCCCAGCGAGCTGACCCCGAGCAGAGCGCGGGAACCGGTCGCGTCCAGCGGGCTGTTCCGGGTCACCACGCGGACCGGGAAGCCGTCCTGCGCGAGCAGGCTGTGCGGCCGGTCAAGGTGCAGCGACGCGGGGATGAGGCCGTGCCGCAGGATCAGCGCCGCCTTGAGCAGTCCCGCGATGCCGGCCGTGGCCTCGGTGTGGCCGAGGTTGGTCTTGACCGACCCGGTCAGCAACGGCCGGTCGGCCGGCCGCCCCGGACCGGCGGAGTCGGCCAGCGCGCGCAGTTCCACCGCGTCCCCGACCTGGGTCCCCGTGCCGTGCGCCTCCACGTAGTCGAGTTGGGCGGGTGTGATGCCGGCGCTGGCGCAGGCCCGGCGCACCGCTTCGGCCTGGCCCTCCACGGAGGGCCGGATCAGCAGCCCGCTGGCCGCGCCGTCGTTGGTGACCGCGCTGCCGCGCAGGACCGCGTGCACGGGGTCCTTGTCGCGCAGCGCGTCGTCCAGCCGTTTGAGCACGACCGCGCCCACGCCCTCGCTGCGGACGAACCCGTCGGCGCCGGCGTCGCCGAACCGGCAGCGGCCCCCGGGAGAGAGCATGGCGCCCTGCGAGTAGGCGATGGAGTCGTGCGGGGACATGATGAGGTTGACGCCCGCGGCGATGCACAGGTCGCTCTCGCCGGTGAGCAGGCTCTGCCGCGCCGCGTGCACCGCGACCAGCGACGAGGAGCAGGCCGTGTCCAGGACGAGGCTCGGCCCGCGCAGGTCGAGGGCGTAGGAGACGCGGCCGGCCGTGACGGCGCGCAGCCGGCTGCCGACCATGCCGCGTACGTCGGGTTCGTGGGCCACGGGGTCGGTCTCCGCGTGCTCGGCGGTCGCCTGCCCGACGAACACGCCGCCCCGGGTGCCCGCGAGGAGCGAGGGGCGTATGCCGGCCGACTCCAGGGCTTCCCACACGACGTGCAGCAGCAGCCGCTGCTGCGGGTCCATGACGCGTGCTTCCACCGGTGAGATGCCGAAGAAGGCCGCGTCGAAGCCGAAGGGGTCGGTGAGGAATCCGCCGTGCCGGGACACGGTCCGGCCGGGGGTCATGGGAGCGGGGTCATAGCAATCGCCGACGTCGAAGCGTTCGTGCGGGACCCGCGTCACTGTGTCGGTGTTGGCCACGAGCACGTCCCACAGGACGTCGATGTTCCCTATTCCGGGGAATCGGCAGCCCATGCCGACGACGGCGACGGGCATGGAGGGCAACTGTTCTGCGCACATGGAGGACTCCAGGCTTCATGCATGGCTGAGTCAAGTGATCCTCAAGAGCGGGATACAAAAATACACTGGCGCCCATTATCTACCTCCCTTTTACCCGGACTCGCAGAAGGCTGTGATTCCACCAGGCACGGGCGGGTGTTTTGCGCCATCGCGCCGGATGGCCCCATGGCCCAGGCAGCGGCCCCGGCACGGACGGGGAGCAACGGTGCGCCTGCGCCGCCCGCCCGGCCGGGCCTTCGACCGCCGGGGCGACGGGACGTCAGGCAGGGCCGGGTGTGGCAAAATTTGGACTTGCGTACATCTGTGGCTGAGTGTTTATTCTTATATCGAGGTTGCCCGAGTGCACAGGGAGAGACCGTGGACATCAGCCAGATCGTTCCGCTGATGGGTGACGAGGAACTGACGGCCTACCGGTTCCTCGTCATGACCGGCGGAGCCACCCCGGAACGGCTGTCGCGGAGTCTGGGGTGGGGAGAGGGACAGGCGGAGCGGGTGCTCTCCGCGCTGGGAAGGATGCGGCTGGCACGCTCGCAGGACGAGGGCCGCAGCGACTGGACCGCGGTGCACCCGGAGGCGGTCAAGCTGCAGTACGCCAGGCCCCTTTCCGGCGTCATCGACGCGTGGCAGGCCCAGTTGGACGAGATCCGCGGGCAGCTCGACGCGCTCTCCGGCCTGTGCTCCGACGGCACCCCGGGCGGCGGTCCGAGCCCCGTGGTCACGGTCGAGGGCGTACCGGCCGTCCGGGCCGCGCTGGAGGACTGCGCGGCCCGGAGCACCCGGGAGGTCATCGCCGTGCAGCCGCTGGGACGGGGCGCCGCGGGGCTCGCCGGGGACGTCGTGCGCCGGGAGGCCGGGCAGTTACGGCCGGGCGTCGGCGTACAGGTGCTGCTCCCGCACCTGTCCCGCTACGACGCGGAGGTGCGGGACTGCGTCGACCGGATCTCGGCGTCGGGAGGCGAGGTACGGACCACCGCCGCGTCGCTGCCCGCGCTGATCGTCTTCGACCGCTCCGTGGCTTTCCTGCTGGACCCCGGGGACGGCGCGGACGGTACGGACGGCGGGGGCGCGGGGGATCCGGGGGACGTGCAGGACACCACCAGGGCGCACATGGTCAAGCACGGCGCCCTGGTGGAGTTCATCGTCCACATGGTGGTGAGCGCCTGGGCCACCAGCGCGGTCTTCCAGCCGACCGGGGGCAGCAACCGGATCCCGGAGTGCCTGACCCAGGAGACGAAGACCGCGATCGTCCAGTTGCTCGCCGCGGGCTACAAGGACGAGGTGGTGGCCAGGCGGCTGGCCATCGGCGTGCGGACGTGCCGGAAGTACATCGCCGAGATGTTCGGCGACCTGGGAGCGCAGAGCCGGTTCCAGGCCGGGTGGATGGTGCGTGACCACATGCTCGGGTCGGGCCGGGGAGCGGCCGTGGAGGACCACCCCGCGGCCTGAGCGGTCCCGGGCACGAACCGGCGGCCGGCGGCGCACATGGCGTCGCCGGCCGCCGGCCGCCGTATGCGGCCGATTGTGTCAGCGGGTCAGGATCGCGGTCAGGACTTCCGTGAGGTCGCCCTCGGGATCGCCCGCGGCGGTCTTGCTGCGCCAGGCGACGACGGCGTCGGGGCGCACCAGCGTGGCGCCGGTCGGCTCGACGCCGTAGCGGTCGCACCAGAGGCTGCCGCTGTCGAGGAAGCGGTCGCCGATCCGGTGCGCGTCCAGGACGACCCCCAGGTCACGGGCGACCTTCTCGGCGGCGGCGACCCAGCGCGGGGCGTCGCGGCCGGCCAGGAGCACGAAACCGCGGCCGAAGAGGTCGTGGGTGGACACCTCCCGCGGGCCGTCGGTGAGTGCGACGTGCGGGGCCCGTCCGCCCGGGCGTCCGGTGGGATTCCACGGGTCCTCCTGGCGGCTGCCGTCGTCGTCCGCCTCGATGCGGACCGCGTGGGAGCGGTAGCGGAAGCCCAGGTATTCCTTCGGCATCGGGACGGGGGCGTCGGGGTCGGCCGGGTTGTAGCTGGCGGGCACCCGGCCCTCGGAGATCTTCGCCAGCTCGACCTCGCGCCGCAGCGTGATGTCGACGACGGGGCGCCGCTCGGTCTCGTAGGTGTCCAGCAGGCCGGGTCCCGCCTGGCCGGTGAGCACCAGCGCGAGCCGCCAGGACAGGTCGTAGGCGTCCTGGATGGCGAGGTTGCCGCCCTGGCCGCCGTTGGGCGGGCAGGCGTGCGCGGCGTCGCCGGCCAGGAAGACCCGCCCCTCGCGGAAGCGCTCGGCGAGCTTGTGGTTGATCGGGAAGAAGCGGGCGTTGACGAAGGTGACGTCGATCGCGGGGTCCCCGATGGCGCTGCGGATCCGCTCCACGCAGCGCGCCTCGGTGAAGTCCTCCGGCGTCTCGCCGCGCTCGGGGAAGTAGTCGACCCACAGGGTGTGCCGCTCGGAGCCGTCCAGGATGAAGCTGGACCCGCTGCCGGGCATGCCGATGACCTCGACCGCGCCCGGCTTCACGTAACGCGTCAGGTCGGCCCGGAAGGTGAGGATGTACATGTGGCCGATGACTCCGCTGCCCTCGACCGCGATGCCGAGCATGTCCCGGGTGGGGCTGGTGTTCCCGTCCGCCGCCACCAGGTAGTCCGCCTCGACCAGGTACTCGCGGCCGGTGGCCGCCTCGCGCAGTGTCGCGGTGACCTTCTCCTCGTCCTGTGTGAGCGCGACCATCTCGGTGCCGGAGCGTACGTCGGCGCCGGCCTCCTCCGCGCCGGCCCGCAGGATGGCCTCGACCTGCGCCTGGGATATCCAGGCCAGCGGCGGCACCGAAGACAGCTCCTGCGGGTCGGGCTCGGTCGGCGGGTCGAGGTAGCGCCGCTCCGGGTCGGCCAGGCTCAGGCCGTGGCTCATACGGGGCCACTGCGCGTCGGCGATGGCGGCGCGGATTCGCCGCGCCACGCCGGGCAGCGTGTTGAGCAGCTCCTGCGAACGGGTGTTGAGCCCCCAGGCCTTCGGCAGCGTGGAGGGGGCCGGCCGCCGCTCCACCAGAAGCGGCGGCACACCGCGGGCGGCAAGGCTCAAGGCGGTGGTGAGCCCGGTGTAGGCACCGCCGACGACGAGTACGGGCACGCGCTGGACTGACATGACATCTGCCTCCGAGACTGCAGGGTGAGTGACCGGGCCGGGCGGACGTGGCGCGCCGGGCCGGGCGGGGAGTGGCGTCACGCGGAGCCGCGGGCCCCCGGGGTGAACCCGTGCTCCTTCGTCGCGGCGACGAGGGCGAACGTGACCGTGGTCAGGACCAGCAGCGCCCAGGGAAGGGACGACACGCCCGCCGTCTCCAGGAGCAGGCCCCCGAGCACGCCGGCGGCGGCCACGGCCAGGTTGCACACGGTCACGAGCATCGACTGGGCCACGTCGGCTCCGTCGCCCGCTGCGTCGGCGAGTGCCGTCTGCTGGAGGGCGGGCGAGCCCCCGAACGTCAGCCCCCAGATCACGACGCCCGCCGTGACCATGAGCGGGGAGCGGATGCCGATGCCCAGGCACAGGGCGGCGGCGCCGAAGCCCAGGAGGCAGCCGAAGGAGAGGGCGCGCAGCTTGCGGTCGACCAGTGCCCCGGTGAACCAGATGCCCGCGATGGCGGTGGCGCCGAAGACCAGCAGCATGACGCCGACCCGGCCGCCGAGTCCTGTGTGGTCCAGGAAGGGCGCGACGTAGGTGTAGAGGATGTTGTGGGCCAGGGTCCACAGAAAGATGATCAGAAGGATCGGCCGGATTCCGGGCAGGGTGGCGATCGCGCGCAGCGGCAGCCGCTCGTGGCCGGCCTGCCCCGGGTAGTCGGGCACGAGGGCGCGCATCGCGGCCAGCAGCAGGAGCGCCAGGGCGGACATGACCCAGAAGGCGCCCTGCCAGCCGACGAGCGACCCGAGCCAGGTGGCGAGCGGGATGCCCAGGGCCAGTGCGACCGGCTGGCCGACGCTGACGACGGCAAGGGCGCGCCCTTGCAGGTGCTCGGGGACCAGCCGCCGGGCGTACCCCGCGAGCAGGCCCCAGACGACACCGGAGGCCATCCCGGCGAGGAACCGCGCGCCGAGGGTCAGGGCGTAGTCGTGCGACACGGCCGTGACGGTGTTGAACGCGAACAGTCCGGCGATCGCGCTCAGCAGCAGCGGCTTGCGGCGTACGCCGCGGGTGAGCGTGATCACCGGGATCGCCGCGACGACCGAGCCGAGGGCGTAGAGGGTGACGAGCTGGCCGGCCAGTCCCTCGGAGACGTCGAGCCCGTGGGCGATCCGCGGCAGCAGGCCGGCGGGCGTGGTCTCGGTCATGAAGGCGAGGAATCCGGCGCCGGCGAAGATCAGGAGTTTCAGGAGGGGCAGTTGCCCGCCGTCCTGCGGGCGGGCCGGTGCCGCCGGTGCGGCACTGTTTTCCGTGGTGGTCACAAGTCGTCCCCGAGGTACGAGGTACGCGGCCGGTCGCGCGTCGCCGACCCGCCGCGAGTGGTGGATGTGGCGGTGGTGGGCCGTGTCCGCGGCCCCGCGCCCGCGGCCCTCTCCCCGCGCCCAGCCGGTCCGGTGCCGCGGCGCGGGAAGAAGGCGGGAGGGGCGGGAGGAGCCGGAAGAATCCGCGTGGCGCAGGACACTTGACCAGCTTGACGACACGTCAGGGCGTCTCCCAGCCCCCGGCCGGTGCAGCAAGCTGCCGGGCAGGATCCTGCACGCCCCCGGCGGACACCGCCCCGGCCCCCGGCGTGCAGCAAGCTGCGCCACAACAAGCTGCATCCGGCCGCGGCGGCGCGGCACTGGGATCGCGGCGGGCGTTCCGGTTCAGTGGGGGCCGTTCCGGCGGAGGCCGGGCGGCGCCACCGCCCGTTCCCCGGACGACGCGCCGGGGACGCCCGGTTTCCCGGCCCGCCCGTGCCCGTACCGGAGTCGAAGGGAAAGGGATTCCCATGCCCGGCGTCCTCGCGCTGTCGCTTCCCGCCAAGGGAGCGCGGTTCACGCTCACCACCGTCGAACGGCGCCCGCCGCGCGCCGACGACGTCCGTATCGACATCGCCTTCTGCGGGATCTGCCACACCGACCTGCACGTCGGCCACGACGACTGGGGCGGGACGCCCTTCCCGCTCGTGCCCGGTCATGAGATCACCGGGGTGGTGTCGGAGGTCGGGGACGCCGTGACGCGGTTCGCGGTGGGCGACCGGGTGGGCGTCGGCTGCATGGTCGACTCCTGCCGTAAGTGCGCGCCGTGCACATCGGGCGAGGAGCAGTTCTGCGCCGAGGGCTTCGTCAAGACGTACGCGGACCGGGACCGCGACGGGGCAGTGACCATGGGCGGCTACAGCCGGTCCATCGTCGTCTCGGAGCACTACGTCCTGCGGATCCCGGACGCGCTCGAACTCGCCGCCGCCGCCCCGCTGTTGTGCGCGGGAGTGACCGTGTACTCGCCGCTGCGCCGGTGGGCGGCGGGGCCGGGCCGGAAGGTGGGCGTGCTCGGGATGGGCGGGCTGGGGCATCTCGGCGTCAGGATCGCCGCCGCGATGGGGGCCGAGGTCACTTTGCTGAGCCGGTCACCGGACAAGAGGGACGACGCCCTGCGGCTGGGCGCGACCCGGTTCGCCGACACCCGCGACAGCGCGGAAACGGCCCGGCTCGCCGGTCACTTCGACCTGCTGCTCAATACGGTGCCGGCGCCGCTGGACGTGGACGCGCACCTGGGCCTGCTCGGGGTCGGGGGCACCTTCGTCACCGTGGGGGCGCCGGGCGACGCGGTCGCCTCGTACAACGTGTTCTCCCTGCTGGGCGCCCGCCGCGCGATAGCGGGCTCGTCCATCGGCGGGATACGCGAGACGCAGGAGGTGCTCGGCTTCTGCGCGGAGCACGGCATCGCCGCGGAGATCGAGACGATCCCGGCGGCCGGGGTGCCCGAGGCGTGGCAGAACCTGTCCGGCGTCCGCTACCGGTACGTCATCGACGTCGCCACCCTCGGGACGGCCTGACTGCGGCCCGTCGGCGCCGCGGTTCAGCCCTCGTGGACCGTACGGCGCCGCACGTCGGCCATCAGCTTGTCCAGCAGCGCGATGAGCGAGGCGCGTTCGTCCGCCGACAGGCCGCCGACCAGCAGGGCCTCCCGGCCGAGCACCGTGTCGACGGACCGCTCGATGAGCGCGTGCCCCTCGCCGGTGAGGCTCACGACGACCGTACGGCGGCCGGTGGTCCCCGGTGCGCGCCGGACGAGCCCCTCGCGTTCGGCGCGCGCGACCCGCTGGGAGATCGCCCCCGCGGTCACCAGGGTCCGCCGGGCGAGTTCGCGGGTGGTGAGGGTGTAGGGCCGACCGGAGCGGCGTATGACGCTCAGCAGGTCGAGGGTCGCCGCGTCAATCCCGGCCTCCCGCAGGGCCCTTCCGCGGTCGTCGGCGAACAGCTGGCCCAGCCACCAGATCGGCGTGACGATCTCGATCGACCCGGTGGGGGTGCCGGGGCGCTCCCGCCGCCAGGCGGCGGCGATCTCGGCCGGCGAATGGACGGGCTCCGGCCTGCCCGAGGCGGCAACGGTACCGGCCATGGGTGATCCTCCGTCAGCGGTGGCGGTGCGCGGGCTGTATGTTTAGACCTAAACGTAGCAGTCGGCAGGAGGACTCCTTGACTCACACCGTTCTCGTCACCGGAGGCACCAGCGGCATCGGCCGTGCCATCGCCGCGGCGTTCGCCGCGGACGGGGCCGAGGTCTTCGTCACCGGACGCGGCCCCGAGACCGTCGGGCAGGCCGCCAAGGAACTGGGGGTGCACGGCGTCGTCTGCGACGGGACCGACGCCGGGCAGGTCGCGTCGCTCGCCGCCCGGTTCGACACGCTGGACGTCCTGGTCAACGCCGCCGGGGGCCTGACCAGGCCGCCCGCCGAGGGTGCGTCCCTGGACGAAGTGCTGGCCGTGTGGCAGGCCAACCTGGCACAGAACCTGATCTCCGCGGTACTGACCACGGCCGCGGTCCAGGACCGGTTCACCGACGGCGCCTCCGTCATCAGCATCGGCTCGATCGGCGCCGAACGGGGCGGCGGCGCCTACGGGGCGTCCAAGGCGGCCCTGGCCGCCTGGAACGCCACGCTGTCCGCGGGGCTCGCCCCGCGCGGGGTCACGTGCAACGTCATCTCCGCGGGCTACATCGCCGGCACCAACTTCTTCCAGGGGAAGATGACCGACGAACGCCACCAAGCGCTCGTGGAGGAGACCCACGACAAGCGGCCGGGCGCGGTCGAGGACATCGCCGCGACGGCGCACTTCCTCGCGTCGCCCGGCGCCCGGCACATCACCGGCCAGACCCTCCACGTCAACGGGGGCGCCTACACCACCCGGTGACACCTCGCGGCGGTCCGCGGCGGGCGGGAGAGGCCGGCGGGTGCGGGAGGCCCGCACCCGCCGGAACGGGACCGGGCGGGTCGCAGCCGTGCGGCCCGGCGCACCGCACGCCGGGCCGCACGCGGGCCGTTCACCGCTCGGGACAGCGGCCGTTCATGAGTCGTCGGCACGCCGACCGCTCACCGGCCTTCCGAGTGGTGGGCGTTCAGCTGGCGCCCGGAAGAGGGCCGTTCACCAGTCGGTGCGACGGCGGGCGTCCATCCGCCGTCCGGACGGCGGCCGTTCACCGGTCCAGCACGATGCGGTACGTCTCGTGCGGGGTCTGGATGTCGTTGCACGTCAGCTCGCCCGACGCGCCGCGGTAGGCGCCCGATCCGCCGGTGATGGCCATCCGTACCGACGCGGTGCCCTTGACCCACAGCGACTGGGCGGTGATCTGACCGTCCGGCAGCTGCACCGACAGCACGCAGTTGGTGGTGATCTCCTCGCCGACCAGCCTGGTCACCTGGCAGGAACTGCCGTCCTGGCCGATCTGCCGGCCGTTCCTGAAGAGCTTGTCGGCGTAGATGAACTCGTCCCCGACGCTCAGCCCCGGGTCGCCGACGTCGGTGTGCACCACGCCGTCGTTGCCGACGGCCAGGTCGATGATCCGGCCGGACCCGGCCTGCGCGGACCCTCCGGGCACAACGGAGAGCACCACCGCCAGCACTCCCCCTGCGGCGGCGACGGATTGGGCCAGGACCACGGTCTTCTTCCGCATGCGATGAACCTCCTCAGTGACGCACCGCGCCCGCCGCGATGCCCTTCTCGTGCTCGGGAAACGCGGTGTCGGCCGGGGATCCGACGACATCGCACAGGTCACGGCCGGCGGCGAAGTCGTCGTCGCCGAGGCCCGCGGCGCGGCGCAGGGCGCCGGTCTCGATCAGTCCGGTCACCGCCTCGATGTCCGCGTCCAGCCGCCGGTCGCGGCTGACGAAGGCGCTGTGCTCCCTGAGGAGTCCGTGCACCCCGCGGACAACGGGCGAGGCCTGCCCGGCCCCCCGCAGGTCGATCGCCTGGGCGAGGGCGAGCAGATGGATCGCCGCCACCTCGCGCACCAGGCCGTTGACGGTGCGCGCGTCACGGGCCGAGATGGTGCCCATGCTGACGATGTCCTGGTTGTGCGCCTCCGTGGAGCGCGAGAACACCGACACCGGCCCGGTCTGCTTGAGCGCTTCCGCCGTGACAGCCGAGGCCGCTATCTGCATCCCCTTGAAGCCGTGGTGGAGTCCCGCCTCAGGATCGTCTGGGCGGCGCGGGACGATCAGGTCGGGCGGCAGCCCCCGGCTGAACTTCTCGTCCACGACCAGCGCGAGCTGCCGGTCCATGAGGTTGGCCAGGCCCGCCACCGCGGTCTTCAGACTGTCCATGGCCTGTCCGACGTGCCCGGCGTAGAAGTTCCCGCCGAGGTGGAGCCCGTACTCCTCCGCGTCGAACAGCGGGTTGTCGCTGGCGGAGTTGATCTCCGTGCCGAGCCAGCCCTCCGTCCAGTCGAGGGTGTCGCGGACGATCCCGACGATCTGCGGGGCGCACCGCACCGAGTACGTGTCCTGGATCCGTTCGGCGAGCCTGAGGCAGCCCCGTCCGTCCAGCCTTTCGCGCCGCACGAGGATGTCGTCGAAGGAGGTGGCGAGCCGGGACCCGGCCAGCGCCGCCCGCATCGCCGCCGCGGACCTGACCTGCCCGGGGTGCGGCTTGTTCGCGTGGACGAAGGGGTGCAGCGCGGAGGCGTTGCCGCGCAGCGCCTCCAGCGTCATGGCGGTGGCGAGTTCCGCGACACAGACGAGTTCCCTGGCGTCCCAGGCGGCGAGGACGGCGTACGCGGCGGCGAAGGACGTTCCGTTGACCAGCCCGATGCCCTCCTTGGGGGCGAGCCGCAGCGGCTCGATGCCCTCGTCGCGCAGCGCGTCGCGCGCCGGACGTACGGCGCCGCGGTGCAGGACCTGCCCCTCGCCGATGAGTGCCGCGGCCAGGTAGCACAGCGGCACCAGGTCACCGCTGGCGCCGACCGACCCGCGTTCGGGGATCAGCGGCAGGACGTCGCGGTCCAGGCACTCCAGCAGGGTGGACACCACGCGCGGCCGGACCGCGGAGACCCCCTTGGCCAGCGCGTTGGCCCGGATGAGCATGGTCGCGCGGGCGACGGCCGGTACGGCGGGCGGCCCCACCCCGTTGAGGTGGTAGCGGACGAGGTTGCGCTGGAGCGCGTGGGCCTTTTCCGGCGGGATCTGCCGGACGCAGCTGTCGCCGAAGCCGGTGGTCACACCGTAGACCGGGATCTCCTGGGCGAGCAGCGCGTCCTTGAGGCCGACCGAGGCGTTCATCCGCCCGGCGGCGTCGGCGGCGAGGCCGACCCGGGTGTCGGCGCCGGGGCGGCGGGCGGCCGCGGCGACCGCGCGGGGCGTCAGGCCGGTCCCGTCGAGTTCGAGGTGCCGGACCGTGGGTGGGCGCGGCATGGCTAGTAGACCCCTTCGATCATCTTCCGGCCGTCCACCTCGGCGACCGGGTGGACGGACCGCAGCGAGTCACCCACGCCCTCGGGGCCGAGGACCCTGGTGGCCAGATCGCGTTCGAGGCTGTTGGGCACCAGGCCGTACGGGGTGAGGTAGTTCATGACCACCGCGCCCTGCGCGCCTTCCTCGACCGGCAGGCCGGTCGAGGGGTCGACCACGCGGTAGATGACGAAGGGGGCGTACGAGTCGAAGACCGTGTCCCCGGTGCCGTCCGGGTCGGCGCGCTGGACCGTGCCGCTGAGCACGGAGGTGCTGCCGTACGACCCCCGGAACTGCGCCTTGGGGAAGAACTCGGCGGCCAGGTAGTCCTGGGTGTCGGGGTCCATGTGCGCCCCGGTCCAGATCACCAGGCGCACCTTCTCCTGGATCAGCGCGCGGACCCCGGCGTGCTCGGCCATCCGGGCCAGCAGCGGGGGTGTGGTGATGAGGAACGCGATGTTCTGCGACCGCAGGACCAGTTCGGCCTGCTCGACCAGATGGCCGACGTAAGCGGCCGCGCCAGCGGTGTCACCCGCGGCGATCAGGCGCTTCACCCAGCGCGGGTCCAGGTCGATGGCGAACCTGATCCCACCCCTGGCCCGGGCGATCCGCCGGGAGTATTCGCCGAGCATGTGCGGGCCGCTGGGCGCCACGGCCAGGGTGTGCCCCTGGCCGTCGTCGGGGTAGTGGGCGTTCTCCCAGGCCATGTACTGGTCGAACCAGTTCTCGAACATCACGAAGCGCTTGGGCGCGCCCGAGGTCCCGCCGCTCTCGTAGACGGCGAACACCTTCTCGTCCGGGTCCAGACCGCGCGGGATCAGGTCCTCGACAGGGACGTCCCGCAGCTCGTCCACCAGGTTGGGGAACATCAGCAGGTCATCGACGCCGCGCACGTCCTCGACCGGGTCGAAGCCCAGCCGGTTCCGGCGCTCCAGCCAGTACCGGGAGCCCGTGGCCGGGCCGAAGTGCCAGCGCATCATGGCGCGGACGTGCGCGTCCGCCTGCTCGCGGGCGTTCATGGCATGTCACCGTGCTTTCTCGGTCCGGGGATGGAAGGTCCGGACGTGCAAGGTCCGGAGGTGGCGGGTCCGGAGGTGGCGGGTCCGGACGTGGCAGGTCCGGGGGCGGTGCGGGAGGTCGTGGAAGGAGAGCGGGGGGACGGGATCCCCGGCGGGCGTCCGAGCGCCGCGAACAGCGCCTCCCGGTCCGGTTTTCCGGTGGCGGTCCTGGGGATGCGCGCCAGCCGTACGACCACCGACGGGCTCGGGAAGTCCCGCAGGGCGGCCCTGACATCGGCCACACCGGTCCCGCCGCTTCCGCCGCCGCGGCCGGACCAGAAGACCGCGTACCCCTCACCCGCGATCGCGTCGCCCGACAGCGGCAGCGCGACGCATTCCGCCTGCGGCAGCGCGGCGTCGAGCCGTTCGTCCACCTTCGCCAGATGGACTTTGATCCCGTTGACCTTGACCAGGCGGCTGCCGCGCCCCAGCAGCCGGAACCGCCCGGGGCCCGTGTATTCCACCAGGTCGCCGGTGGCCCAACGGGCGGGCGGGCGGCGCCGGTTCTCCGGGCGCGCCAGCCGCGGGCCGGCGACCACCAGTTCCTGCGCGGCGCCCGCGGGCGCCGCGTCGCGCCGGACGAAGGCCACATCGGGAAAGCCCTGCCAGTCGTCCGCCGCGCCGCCCCGCCGGGCGAGGGGCCGGTGGGCGATGCCCCCGGTCTCGGTCGACCCCAGGATCTCGTGGGCACGCAGCAGCGGGCCGGCCCGGCGGACGAGGTCGCGGGCGGCGGGCGGCGGGACCGCCGAGCTGTGCAGGGCGACGATCGAGCCCGCGCGCTCCAGCGCCGGCCAGCCCCGGCGCAGCAGGTCCCAGGCCATCGGCACGCACACGACCAGGACCCGTTCGCCGGGGCGGACCGGCAGCGGTCGCAGGGGGTCGGCCCACGCCTCGTGGACGGGCACCTGTGCCATGCGCGGCAGCCACTGGCCGAACAGGGCGCCGAAGAGGTGCCGCGGCGGCGCGTAGGTGACCACGTGGTCCACCGGGCCGACCAGGCACCCGCCGATGAGCCGGACCTCACGCTCCATCTGCCGCGGGTGCCGGAACCAGCTGCGGGCGGCCCCGGTACTGCCGGAGGTGTCGAAGCGGATCCCGCCGTCCGCCCCGGCCGGGGACGTGCGCGTGCCGGGTACCGGGCGCGTCATGCCACCTGGTCCTCGACGCGTTCGCGCACGTATCCGGCGGTCCGGTCCAGCGTGCTGAACCAGTAGCGCACGTCGTCGCCGACGAAGTCGACCTCGATGCCGAACTCGCCCTCGACGGCGCTGACGTACTCCAGGGCTGCCAGGCTGTCGAAGCCCGGCAGCGCGGTGGCCAGCGCCGCCTCCGGGTCCAGCGCGCGGGCGGCGTCGCCGAAGCGCTTCTCCAGGACGGCCAGGAGCCGGCCGCCGATGTCGGTGGGGTCAGTGGTGGGCAGGGTGGGCATGGCGCGGACCTTTCTGCTGGGCGTGGCCGGCCGGCGAGGCGCCGGCGTTCGTCATGGATCCCGATTCCAGGTAGAACACCTGGTCGGGCCGGGTGGGTTCGAACCGGACCATCAGGTGGGCGGTCTCCGCGTCGAGGCCGAGCGTCTGCCGGACCTCCTCGGCGAGCCCTGCCAGGTAGCGGTGGTCGCGGTCGGGGTGGACATGGCAGACGACGTACGCCCACCGGGCGCGCCGTTCCTCGCCCGCGACGTCCTGGTAGGCCGTCAGCGGCACCCCGCCGGAGTAGTACGCCATCGGCTCGGCCGTACGGAAGGAGACCACGACGTGCGCGGGGTCGGAGCCGTGTGCGGCCAGCCACCGGGTGAGGCGCAGCGCGGCCCCGAGCCGTGCCGAGGGGGTGAGCGGACTCGAGGTCACGTCGACGGTCGGCATCGCGGCGTACCTTTCACGAGAGGGCCAGCGGGGGCAGGGCGTCCTGTGCGGGCGACAGGCGCATCTCCAGGCGCCGGCCCAGGCAGTCGGCGAGCGGGCCGCCGCCCGCGGAGGTCAGCGGGGTCCAGGCGAACCCGGCGTCCGCCGTGCGCACACTGTCCAGGAAGCGGGTCAGGTGGCCGGGGTCCCAGCCGAGGCCGAAGGCGTCCGCGGCGAGCACCGCCTCGTAGGTGCTCAGCAGGTCGGGGACCCGGTTGCCCTCGTTGGCGTATCCGCCGCCGCGGACCCGGTGCCGGTCCAGCGCGTCTCGGACGCGGGCGCTGTCGGCTCCCGCGGCGGCCCGGCGCAGCGCCCTGAGCCCCTGGAGGGTGGCCCGCAGCGTGTCCCGGCCGCCGGGCACATTGGCGTACCGGCCGGGCGCGGTCTCGCAGGAGGCCGCGTACCCGGCGATGCCGCGCATGCGGGCCGGGACGGCGTCGCCCCCGGTGAGGTGCAGGATCTCGGCGGCGGCGCACGTCGAGACCATGTCCGAGGCGCGGCCCTCCCAGTACCCGAATCCGCCGTCGGGGTTCTGGATGGCGCCGGCGAGCCAGTGCGCGATCTCGGTACGGGCGGTCGCGTCGTCCTCGAACGCCCCGGCCGACAGTGCCCACAGGGTGCAGCGCACCTCGCTGCCCCGACCCGGCATGTACATGATGCCGTTCTCGTTCGGCAGCATGCAGCTCTCGGTCCACCGCAGGGCGTCCCGCGCCCCGCCGTCCGGCAGGCGGCCGGCCAGCAGGTGGGCGGAGGTGGTGAGCACGTCCGAGGCCACGTCGGGGGCGCGGTAGGTGAACCCCGCCTGCCCGGTCCTGAAGGACAGCAGCGTCGCGACCACCCCGTCGGCGAGGTCGCCGAGGCCGGCGCCGAGCTCCCGCAGGGCTCCGACCGCGCAGAACGCGGCCCACACGTCCGGCACGGGGTAACCGGGCCAGCGGGTGAACGATCCCCCCGGCCCCAGCCGGGCCCGGATCCAGGCGACGCAGCCCGCCGGGTCCCGCGGGGCCTCGCCGAGCCGGGCCAGGGCGCTGGTGGCCCGGAACGTCGCCCACAGGCAGTCGGTGGCGTCGCCCGCCTGGAAGGTGAACCCGCCCGCCGCGCTCTGCCGGCGCCTGAGCCAGCCGGTGAGCCGCTCACGGTCCCACGGCAGCGGTTCCGCACCGCCGGTCGCCGTGCTCCAGGCGGTGACGGCGTAGTAGCAGGCCCGTACGTCGGACGCGCCGGACTTGGCGTGGGCCGGGCTCCAGGCGAGCCCGCCGTCCTCGGCCTGGAGCGCCGCCAGCCAGTCGGACAGCGCCGGCGGGGGCCGCTCGCCGTGGATCTCGGCCAGGGTGCGGACGGCGTAGTAGGTGGCCCACACGTCCGACGCCTGACCGGGCGTCATGGCGAACCCGCCGTCGGCGTGCGCCGTGCTCCACACCCAGGCGGAACTGGGCCGGCCGGTCGCGGCGCGGCTGCCGGCCGGCAGATCGGCCATCGCCTGCGTGCAGTAGTACGTGGCCCAGGCGTCGGACGCCATGCCGGCCGACCACGCGAACCCGCCGTCGGCGTTCTGCCGGGAGGCGAGGTAGGCCGCGACGCCCTCCGGCGAGGGCAGGTCGCCGGTGCGGCCGAGCCAGGCCAGGGTGCGTACGGCCGCGTAGGTGCACCACAGGTCGGACTCCCCGGAGACGACCCCCGACGAGGAGAGCAGCGCCTGGTACGTCATACCGGCACCACCTCGTCGACCACCCGGAAGTTGGAGCGCTTCCAGCTCTTCTGGGAGCCGCCGCTCTTCGTCGTCACCGGCAGGCGGTTGACGAACCGGACCTCGTCCCAGCGGAATCCCAGGTGCTCGCCGGTGCGCCGCTGGATGAAGTCGTTCCCGGCGGCCTCGGCCCCGCGGTCGGCGCCGGGGTCCCGCTCCAGCAGCAGCCGGGCCCACGTACCGTACCGGTCGACCTCGATCAGGTAGCCCATGACGCCGTGGTTCGCGTAGACGATCCCTTCGAGGTCGCGGGTGCGCACCCGGCTGCCCTTGATCTCGGTGCCGTCGGTGCCGCGGCCGTGGACCGTCACCACCGGGGCGTCGCCGCCGCAGGGGCAGCCGCCGGTCAGGGTGACCTCGTCGCCCATGTCGAGGCGCAGCAGCGGCCGGGCGTCGTTGTTCAGCGGGGTGACGACGAGCCGGCCCTCGCGTCCCGCCTCCGCGGGCACCAGGCCGTCCGGACCGGCGATCTCGAAGTGGTTGGCCCGGCGCAGCAGGTGCAGCCGGTCCCGCTCGCAGGACGCGGCGAGCGTGCCGCTCTCGGTGCTGCCGTAACTCGCGTCGAAGGCCCGCGCGTTCCACCAGTCCCCGACCATGGACCGCAGTTCCGGGGTGCTCACCTCCCCCAGCAGCATGAGGAGTTCGACCGGTTCGCGCAGCCCGTCAAGCAGGCCGCGCTTCTTCATGATCTGGGAGAACTGCAGCAGCACACCGGGCGCCACGAACACGGCGGTGGGCCGGAAGACCTCCCACAGGCCGGTGATGCGGTCCCAGTCGGAGATCCCGGTGGTGTACGGATACGCCTTGGCGTGCGGGACGTCCAGGAACTCGCACACACCGACCATCAGGTCGGCCACCGGCACGATGTCCGAGGGCAGCAGGATCAGCGCGCGGTGACCGCGGTCCGCCAGCATCGGGCGCCACGCCTCGGCGACGGACACGGTGTTGGCGATCATGTCCCTGGCGGTGCGCGGTGTGGGCGTGGGGGTCCCCGTCGTCCCCGTGGTCTGGTAATACTTCAGGCTCGCACCGACCGGCACCCGCACGTAGTCCAGCGGCCGGGCCTTGAGGCCGTCCTTGGACGTCGCGGGCAGGTCGAGGAACGCCCGCGTCGAGAACGCGCCGAGCGAGGCGTAGGCCCGGGTCCGCCGCGCGCGGTCCCAGACGCCGGCCAGCTTCGCGGCGTAGAAGTCCGCGTAGGAGTCCGTGCCGGCGCCGGCGCCGGAGCGCACGCCGCGGGCGGTCACCTCCCCCTGTATCCGCTCCATGAAGTCCAGGTCGGCCTGGGAGTTGATCTTCATGTGCCACTCCTTTCCCTCTCCTTGGCCGCGTCGGTCGCGGCGGACGAGCCGGGGTACGGGCGCGCCGCCGGCGGCCGGCCGCCGTGGCCCAGCCCTTTGGCGCGCATCAGGAACTCCCCGAGGAAGCCGTCGTGCGGGACGTCCGGATGCGTCCAGGACGTCGGCCTGCCCATGTACACGTTGGAGACCGCCGTGAGCCCCGCCGCCTCGGCGACCAGGTCCACGTCCCCGGTGTGCAGCGACAGCACCAGCGAGCCGTCGAGCACGTCCACGGCGTCGCGCTCGAACGGGGCGACCCATACGCACGGGAAGGGCATCTCGTACGACAGCAGCGGGTCCCGGGCGGAGGCCAGTTCCACCACCGCGGGCGTCACAGCCGCCGGGGAGCCGTCACCGGGCAGCCGTTCGGCCCTCGGCGCGAGGTGCACGACCGCGTCCCCCGCACCCTCCGCCCGCTCCAGCAGCGCCGCCGCCAGCCCTTGCGCGACGGCCCGCGGCATGCACGGCAGCAGGGCGTCCGGGTCCTGGGGCCGCGCGGGCGCCGCCTTCCCCAGCGCGACGGCCAGGTCCGCGGCGAAGCCCGCGGGGTCGTCCTCGACCAGCACGCCGGTGGTCGCCGTGCACGCCGTTCCCGCGTGGTGGAGCGCGCCGGCGACGGCAAGGCCGAGCCCGGCGTCCCGCTCCGCGTCGGCGGCGACGACCAGTTTCGAGCGGCCGGGGCCCTGGACCCGCACGTCGGCGCGGTTGCGGTACCTGTCCACGACGTCCTGGCCGCCGTAGACCAGGGCGCGGTCCGCCCGCTCGACGATCACGTCCGCCGTCGCGTGGTCGCAGGGCGCCAGCACCACCTGCGTGTCCGGCAGGCCCGCCCGCCGCAATGCCGTGACGAGCCGGAAGGGGGTCAGCGGGTCCCGGTTGGAGGGGCGGACGACGATCCGGTAGCCCAGCGCCAGTGCCTCCAGCCACATGGCGTGCACCCCGGGGCTGTTGCCCGCCGCGTGCACGGCGAAGACGTCCCCGGTACGGCACCACGCGGCGCCGGCCGCGGGCGCGTCCCGGGGGGCGGTGCCGGCCGGGGCGCAGCCCGCCGGCCGCGCGGCGGACGGCGCCCGGGCCACATCGCGCAGGGTCCGCGCGATGAGCGCGTCGCACTCCCTGACGACCGTGGCGGGCGTGCCCGTCAGCGCCGACACCCGCCGCTCGTGGGCCGCGAGGTCGTCGCCGAGCACCTCCTCGGTCTCGAAGACGTCGGCCGCCTTCCGCAGGACGCCCGGCACCTCCGCCTCCGGCAGGGGGGCGGCGGCCCGCAGCCGGCGGATCCAGTCGGAGACGACCAGCCCGGGAACCGACGCCAGTTCGAGGGCGGCCAGGCCCGAGGCGTCCGGCACGGCGACGCGCCTGCGCGTGCGGTAGGGCCCGGACGGGCCCAGTGCGGGGATGTCCAGCATGCTCGCCTTCCTGTTCCTTCCGGCGGTCACGGATTTTCGGGCGTACGGGGTACGCGGCCTGCGAGGCGGGGGTACGGGTAGGGGTGGGGG
>NZ_JAJSYW010000015.1:0-45735 GCF_036815005.1 Streptomyces sp. IBSBF 2435
CCGCCCGCCCACCCGGGTGCGGGCGGGGCACCCCCCCGGCGTCCCCGCGTGCATCCGTCGTGCGACGGTGTGCATCTACGCCGGGGCGTCGTGGCGCCGCCACGCCGGAGGGTGGCATGAGGCGGTCGGGGCGAAGGGGTTCCGTGGGGCTCCGGCCGGGCCGGCCCGGCCGGGATATCGACGGCCCGTCAAGTCTGCCTTTCCGGCCAGAAGAGGATATCCAGGCTTGTGCACCGCCCGGAGCTGGACGGTTCCGCCACCTCATCACAATGACGTATCTGCTTCGCAGGCCCTTCCACTTGACGCCGAACAGCGTTCTCGGCGACCGTTTCGTCTCACGGTCGGCAGATCGACCGGAGAAGCTGAGCCTTGTCCCACCGGGCAGTCGTACGTCTTGATCGGCATGGCGTACGAGAGGTACACACCCGGACGCGGCAAGGCCTTTTTCGTGATCCGCAGTCCCCCGCCGCATAGAGAGGAGATGCCGTCATGAGCGTGCTCGATCTACAGACGCTGCAGCCGAGCGTATCGACGAACAGGCCGGCGATTGTCAGCCTGACCAGCAGCAGCAGCAGTTGCTGCGACGTGAAGGAAGAGGGCTGACGGACCGGGCGGCGGGACCCCCGGGCTCCCGCCGCCCGGTCCGTTTCCCGGCAGCGCGCGGCGCCAGCGGTCGCCAGAGCGCGTGAGGGTGACCGCACGAAGGTGCTCCACGGGCCCACGGAGGCGGAGATGCGCGACGAACGATGGGTCAACCGATTCCTTTACGCCTGGAACAATACGCTCTTCTTCGACCCGCTGGACGTCTTCTACAAGCCGAGACGGGACCATTTCCTCGCTTTGCTCGACGAACGGACTCGTGCGCGTTTTGTCCGCAGCGGTATCTGGTGGAGTCATCGGCACAATCCCGCTCTGCCTGCCCAGGGCTGGAAGATCCATGTGTCGGGGCACCACCGCAACGCGCAGGAGATCGCCGACACGGCGATCGGGTACCTCACGGCCCGGGACATCGACTTCAAGATCGCTCTCGACCCCAACATCCTTGAAATGCTCAATTCGAAGGCGATGGCCCGGGGCAGCGGCGGGAAATTCATCACGGTCTACCCACACGACGACGACGAGTTCCGCAGCTGCCTGGCCGACCTGGACCGCCTGCTGGACGGGGCCGAGGGCGCCTATGTCCTGTCCGACCTGCGCTTCCGGGACAACAGGTCCCTCTACTTCCGCTACGGCCAGTTCCTGGACACCCACACCGTCGACGTCATGGGCCGGCGGGTGCCGTACATCACCGGGCCCGACGGGCCGGTCGACGACGACCGTCGCCCGGGCCACGCCCACCCGTGGTGGGTGTCCTGGCCGTTCAGCGACTGGAAGCCGGCCGGGACCACGGAGGGCGACGGGCTGCTCGGCGGCCGTTTCCGGGTCACCGGGGCGATCCAGTTCTCCAACAGCGGCGGGGTCTACACCGCGGAGGACACCGCGGACGACGACCGGGTCGTCGTACTCAAGGAGGCCCGTCCCCACACGAACCTCAATCCGCGGCTGGACCACGACGCGGTGCACATCCTCGCCCGTGAGTGGACCTTCATCAACCGGCTGGGCGACCTGGACTGCTTCCCCACCCCGGTCGCCGCGTTCCGCCACTGGGAGCACCACTTCGTCGCCGAGGAGCACATCGGCGGCACCGACATCCGCTCGGTACTGCTCGAACACAATCCGCTCGCCCGCCCGGTGATCGACACCGACAGGTCCCGCGAGTTCCTGCGGATCTACCTGGCGGTGTTCCGCGGGCTGGCGCGGGCGGTGCGGGCCGCCCACGAGCGAAAGGTCATCCTCGGCGACCTCACCGCCGCGAACCTGGTGGTCGACGCCGAGACCTTCGACGTCACCGTCATCGACCTGGAGTCGTGCCGGCTGGCCGAGGCGGACTCGCAGGACGACGCACACCTGGCGGAGCAGGTCGAGTTGTTCACCCCCGGCTTCAGCCACTCCAAGCGCCGCTTCCGGGCCTCTGCCCCCGAGGACGACCTGTACGGGCTGGCAACCACCATGGCGTACTTCGTCTTCCCGATCGCCGCGATGTCGTACCTGCGCGAGGATGTCCTCGGCCTCTTCCGCGTCTTCACCGACAGCCTGGGCTGGCCGGCCCGCGTCCACGAGTTGATCATGGAGCTGGCGCAGGCGCGGACCACCCTCACCGAGGTCCTCGGCGCACTCGCGGACGAGGAGGAGTTACTCGGCCAGGTGGCGGTCGCGCCTCGGCGCCCGGTGGTGGAGGAGCGGCTCGGGCTGCCGGGGGTACAGGCCGGAGTGGCCGCGTTCGTGACGGCGGTCGCCGACACCGGGCGGACCACCCTCTTCCCGGTGGACCCCTTCGCCCACGTCACCAACCCGCTCAGCCTCGGCTTCGGAGCCGCCGGTGTCCTGTGGGCGCTCAACGCCTCCGGCATCCCCGTCCGCCCCCAGTGGCGCGACTGGCTGCGCGACCGGCTCGACACTGCCGAACCGGCCCATTACCCCGACGGCCTGATGAACGGCCTGGCAGGCATCGCCTGGGCGGCCGGTTCTCTGGGCCTGCACCCGCAAGCCCGCCGCCTGTTGGCCGAGGCCAACCGCCGCGCCCCCGGCATCGGCGACCACACCTTCTACTACGGCCTGGCCGGGCTCGGCATGACCAACCTGCGCTTCCACCTCACCAGCGGACACGACACCGACCTCGCCGCCGCTCAGCAGTGCGCCCAGCTCCTGCGCGAGCGCGCCCACCACGACGGCCGGCACACCTTCTGGCTCAACGACTACTCCGGAAGCGACAACCACCAGCCGCTGACCGGACTCGGCTTCGGGCAGGCCGGCGTCGCGCTGTTCCTGCTGCGCATGCACCAGGTCACCGGCGACGCGTCCTTCCTGCGCCTGGGACGCGGCGCACTGGCCTGGGAGATGGACCATGCCGAGCCGGTCGACGGCGTGCCGATGTTCGCGCACGAGGGCACGATGGAGCCGTACGTCGAGGTCGGCAACGCCGGTGTCGCACAGGTGCTGCTGCGCTACGGCGACCTCGAAGCCGCCCGCCAGGTGCTGCGGGCCCTGGACGTGGGCCAGTCGGTACTGCCGGGTTACACCTTCGGCATGAGCGGCATCGCGGACGCGCTGCTGGACGCCGCAGCGTTCACCGGTGATTCCTCCTACCGGGACACCGCACTGCGCCAGTTGGACTTCGTCCGCGAGGTCTTCCTCTTCGAGCCCGCCGCCCGCTTCGGCCTGACCCGTCAGGACGGAACCGCGCCACTGGGCGTCCCCGGCGAAGGGCTCCTGCGCTGCTCGTGCGACTACGCGACCGGCTCGGCCGGAGTCCTGCGCGTACTCCACCGCGCCAACCACGGCGGCACCGCGGATTTCCTGCTCGACGAGGTGTCGACGTGAAAGAGCTGTGGCGGATTCTGCGCGGCCACAGGACCGCGTTTTCGGTGATCATGGCGATTGAGGCGACCATGTGCGGGGCGGAGGCCCTGCTCCATCCGCTGCTGCTCAAGGCGCTGTTCGACCAGGCAGTCCTGACCAGCGACTTCCACCGGTTCTCCCGGCTCGCGGCCCTGTACGCGCTGCTGGGTTTCACGCTCAACCTGGGGAGTTACTGGCTCGCCTGGTGGCGGAAGCGGTTCGAGAACACGCTGGTGCTGTCCCTGGAGATGGAGTTGCTCGACCGGGCGATCGCGCTGGACGGACGCCGGATGGCGGAGTCCGGCAACGCCTCCTACGTCAGCCGGATCCACAACGACGTCAAGGAAGGCGTCCTGCCGGCGGTCGACGTCTCGATCCGGATCGCGCGGCAGGCGGTGGCCTCGGCCGCGTTCATCGTTGTGCTGCTGTACCTGTCCTGGCAGGCCAGCCTGATCCTTCTGGTCATCGTGCCGCCTCTGGTGTTCGTCAGCAACCGCACGGCCAAGCGGATCGAGGACAACACCGAGCCCGAACGCGAGGCAGAGGCCCGGTACGTCAACACGCTGACCCGGACGCTGGCGTCCTTTCACGCCCTGCGCGGCCTGCCCTCGCTCATGCCCGGCACCCGTACCGAGAACAGGGTCGCGTTGCGCGGCTTCCTGCGCATCGGACTCGCCAACTTCCGGCTCGCCCAGAAGCAGAGCACGCTGAGCAGCCTGGTGATGAACCTCTCCGACACCGCGTCGATGCTCATCGGGGCCTACTTCGTGTTCGCCGGCCGGATGTCCTTCGGAAGTTTCCTGGCCTTCGTCAACTCCCTGTGGCGGGCCGTCACCGGCATCTTCGACCTCGTCAATGTGGTCCCGCAGGCCCGTCGCAATACCGCCGTACTCAGACGGATCCAGACACTGCGCGGAGAGAGGACAGCCCCTTACCACGACGAGGGAGCCATGGTGTCAGTGCGCCGGGTTCTCGTCCGGTACGGAGACGGCAGCGGGGAAGGCGTCGCACTCGACGACTTCGGGCTGAATCCGGGCGAGCACGTGCTGCTGCGCGGACCCAACGGCTGCGGCAAGACCACTCTGCTGCACGTCATCGCCGGGACACTCGCCCCGGACGCCGGTGCGGTCACGCGGCCGGGCCGGGTGGCGAGCCTGACCGCCCCGGTCCACCTGCCTCCGCTGCCGGTAGGGGAGCTGGTGCCCGAAGAACCGCTGCGGACGGCACTCGGTCTGGGCGAGTTCGCCGGCCACCTGCCCTCGGATCTGTCCTCGGGCCAGCGGCAGCGGACCGCGGTGGCGGCCCTGCTGAGCGAGGACGCGGACCTCTACCTCGCCGACGAACCCTTCGCCAACCTCGACGAGCACGGCAGAAGGCTGGTGCTGCGGGCCCTGGACGAACGCACCCGGGGTCGCGGCCTGCTGGTCGTGCACCACGGCGACGAGGAACTCGACAGTTCCTTCGACCGGGTGGTGACCCTCTCCCGGGCCGGCCTGGGGGCCGCCATCATCTGAGCGATGACCGGCGTGACGTGCTGATCATGCTAGGACCTGTGCGTTCTCGCTCGCTGGGGCCCTGGGCCGCTGCTGAGGAGCCGTCACGGCTCCCCCACGTTCTCCCTTTCAGGCACCGACGCCGCCGTCGACCGGCACGAGCGCGCCGGTCGCCATCGCGGCGCGGTCGCTGAGCAGCCACGCGGCCACCTCGGCGACCTCGCGG
The DNA here is from genome assembly GCF_036815005.1 of Streptomyces sp. IBSBF 2435. NCBI lineage: Bacteria > Bacillati > Actinomycetota > Actinomycetes > Kitasatosporales > Streptomycetaceae > Streptomyces > Streptomyces sp. IBSBF 2435. The sequence goes on from NZ_JAJSYW010000015.1 coordinate 5,158, forward strand.
GGCTCGGCCATGCGGCCGAGCGGGGTCGCCGCGTTGTTGCGCTCGATGACGCCCGGGGACACCGCCTCCCAGGCGTCGATCATCTCCGTGGCGGTGCCGCCGGGGGTGATGCCGTTCACCCGGCTGCCTGGTAGACGGTGACCGAGTGCGACAGGTCGTCGTAGACCAGGCCGTAGCCCGCGGTGACCAGGAAGGGCGAGTCGTCCAGGCCCGTGGTGGCGCGTAGGTCCCTGCCGGTCCTGGCGTCGAGCGTCATCGGGTCGTGCCCGACGCCGTAGACCACGCCGTGCCAGGCCGCCGTCACGCCCGGCGCCTCGCGGTGCGCGGCCGCGTCCGGCAGCCGCCACAGCACCTGGTGGGTGTGGACGTCGACGGCCCACACGGCCGCGCCCTGATCGGCGCCGCGGCCCGAGCAGACGGTGGTGTCCCTGCCGTCGTAGTCGCAGCGCGTCATCATGGTGTCGCCGAAGTCGATGACGACCTTGCCGGTGGCCGGGTCGATCAGCAGGTCGAACTCGATCGCCACAGCGAGCGTCAGCCCGGGTCCCGCGTCCGACGTCTGCGCCTCGCCGACGCCGAGGCTGCGCTCCCAGAGCCGGTGTCCGTCCGCCACGGACACGCCCGCATAGGCGCCGTCACGGCGGAGGCCGTCGATCGCGGAGCCGTCCAGGTCGACGGCGGTCAGGTCGTCGTCGGTCCACAGCACCTTGCCGGTACGGGCGTCGAGCAGCACGGACCTGGCCGGCGTCTCGGAGTAGCCCTGGGAGGCGACGGTGACCAGGACGTGCTCGGCGTCCATGTCGATGACCTCGGGCACCGGGTCGTCCTGGGCGAGCAGCATGTCGCTGTCGTCGTTCTCGGCACCGCCGACGTCCTGCGACCACAGCGTCCTGCCGCTCGCCGCGTCGAAGCCGACGACGACGTTCGCGGCCCGGTCCTCGGCGGTGCCGGTCCCCGCGATGTCGGTACGGAAGGCGCCGGCCACGATCCCGCCGCCGAAGCGCGGCGCGCTCACCAGCGTGTCGGCGTCGGGGACCCGGGTACGCCAGGCGGTTCCGCCGTCCGCCAGCCGCAGGCCGGTGACGCCGACGAGTTTGGTGTCGTACGCGTACGCGCGTCCGTCGCCGACCGTCATGACCTCGTCGATATCCTGGTTGCGCACCGACGAGAACCAGTTCCCCTGGAGGACCGAGGCGTGGTCGGGCGCGAAGGCCCGCGGCGGGTCCTGGAGCTCCGGCTGCGGCTCGGCGCCGCCGTGCGCGCCCGGGGACGTGTCGACGGGGGGCGGCACCGGGTCTCCGCCGCAGGCCGCCAGGGCACCGGCCACGGCGACCGTCGCGGCGATCACGCGGACCCAGCGCGCTAACCAATACGTCCTCATGAGCCCCACACTCTGGCAGATTCCGATCCCGGGCGTGAGCGGACGGCGGATGTCCGCCACGGCTTTCGCACGGTGACGGGCACTGCTACCCGCCCCGCCACCGGCGGCGAGGCCTGGAGCGGGCCCGGGTAGGCGGGCGCACCCACGGCTTGGTCCGCGTTCTCACGCGGGTACAGCGCCTGCAGGTTCGCTGTCGTCTCCCGGCCGCGGCCGACGGGCCGGGTGGAGCCGTCGATGGCCGTCTGCACGATTCCCCGGTCCAGGCCCGGCTCGGCGCGGCGGCCACGCAGGGTCTGGGTGAGGTGCCGACGGGCTCCGGCGAGCAGATGCCGGCAGGCGAACGCGCCGCCCATCACATACACCGCGGCGACGACATCGACGGCGGCCAGGGGCCGTCGTGGACCGGCCGCACCCGCGCCCGGTCCACGACGGCCGGCCACCGGACCCGCCCACCCGCCATACCGGTACGTGGAAGTGCCCGAGCATGATGACGGCCGCGGCGCCGTTCGTCAGCGCTGCGCACCGAACGGCTTGTTCGCTCCGTACTCGTCGTGGCGCTGTTGCTCTCGATCGCTCTCCGGTGCCATCGTGGCAACGGCTCGCCCTCCGGCGGGCGTCTGCGCCACCACAGCACGCCCAGCGCGCGTACGGTCCCATTCGATCGGCGACAAGGACGTCATCATGCGCAGCAAGTTTCCCGGCCTCAAAGCCCTCGTGATCCCCGCGGCCACCGCTGTCGGTCTGTGCGGGCTGATCGCCGCCGGCCCGGCACAGGCCACGGCTCCGGGGCAGGCGGCCTCCGCGGCCCCTGAGCACGTGGCAACCAACCTGACGAAGCCCGCCCGGCCCGAGGTGGTCAGCCCCAACCTGCTGTCCGCGGGATCCTTCGAACAGAGCATCGCCGGCTGGCAGCGGCTGACGCCCCCGGGCGCGGTCGTCAACTGGGCCGACTACGACACGTCGGCCGGCGCCCCGTCCCCGGCCCACGACGGCACCGGATACCTGGCCACCAACTCCGACACCGCCGGCGGCTCCGTCTATCAGGACGTGGTGTCGCCCTACGGCGCCGGCGGGGTGTACGAGGCCTCGGTGTGGCTCTCCTCGGCGTCCGGCACCGCGACCGGCACCTTCTGCCTGTGGAGCATCTACACCACCAACAACAGCCTGTGCAGCAACTACAGCGTCGACGCCGCGACCGGCTACCAGAACTATGTGCTGATCTACGGCGTGCCGGTGCCGACGGGCACCCTCCGGTTCCAGATCTACCCGTCGCCCAACGGCGGGACCACCGACATCGACACCGCCAGCCTGCAACGGATCTCCTGACCCGCAGAGCGGCCGTGGCGCTCCGCACGGCCGCTCCCGGCAACGGCCGGCGCCCCTGAGGCGGCCCTGCAGGGCATCGTGCGGGCTCTGAAAAGGAGACCTGACAGGTCCGAACCCTGTCGGCCGGAGCAAGCACGACCGGCCTCGACACCCCGGATCCTGGACACACGGGCCGCTGGATCCTGAGGATCTGAGTGATCTGATCGCCTGGCGGCACGCGGCCCGGTCCCGGCCCCACTGCGGGGGAGATCCCGAAGGGAACCGGCATCCCACCGACACCCGAGCGGTCCTCCAGTACATGGGCAGACTTTCTGCGCTCCCAGGTCGAGGCCCTCCTGGTCTGCGACTTCCTCGAAACCGTCACCCTGTTCCGTGTCGGCGGCCGGGAGGGCTGCCAAGGCGCGGGCGGGCCGAAGCGGCGGCTGAGACGCGGACCGCTCGGACATCGTCGTCAAGGTGACGACGACCGGTCTGTGCGGCTCCGGCCTGTACCTGCACGGCCGTGGTGCGGAACAGGACCCAGGTCTCCGCAATCACCCGTGCGCGGGGAGCCCAGCTCGATCGCGGTTCGCGCTCAGCAGGACTCGCCAGCGCGGTAGCTCCGCAAACGGCACGACCAGGCACAGGACGGTCACCGTTGCGGCGATCCACGTCGCCCGCAGCGCCCACGCAGAAGCTGCCGCCGCCACCAGCTGGAGCACGACCAGCAAGATGGTGACGATGCCCGGCACCGCAACGGGCGCGTCTCCGCCGGGCCGGTCACCCGGGGTACTGAAGACGGCAGGCAGCCCGATCAGCAGCAGGACGGCGCAGATCGCCAGCGTCACCGAGTACGGCCACAGGGCCCAGGGAGTGCACACCCAAGCGGCCACCTCGCCGGCGAAGCGCATACCGCCTCGGACGTAGTCGTGCCCCGGCCGTTGCGTCGTGGCCCTCACGGTGCCGACGGCGGCCTTCCGGCCTCCGTCGGCAAAGGGTGCCTCGGACAACGGCTCGGCCGGAGCTCTCCTGTTCACCGGCGGCTGCGGGGTGGACACGGAGGGATCGGTGGCGGCCATGTCATCCTTCGGAGTCGTGATCAGGGGGGTCGGCCCGGAAGCCGGCGATCAGGGTGTCGATGAGAAAGTGGAAACTCCGCGTGACGTCGCGGGGCATCCCGAAGCCGCCGGCCCCCTCAAGGGTGACGAACCCGTGCAGCGCCGACCGCAGCGCCCTTGCGGAGTCGACCACGCGCGCGTCGGGCAGGCCGAAACCGGCGAGGACATCGAGCAGAATCTGCAAGGCCTCTTCGCTGACGCGGCGGTCCTCCTCGTCACCGGCCGCCGGAGCGGGGACGGTGGCGGCGTAGCGGCCGGGATGCTCCAGCGCCCAGCGGCGGTAGCTGTTGGCGAACGCCCGGACCGCGTCCGGGCCGGAACGGCCGACGGACTCCCGGGCCAGCTGATGGCCGAATTCACGCTTGGCCTGGACGGAAATGCCGTGCCGCAGTTCTTGCAGGGAGCTGACGTGCTTGTACAGGGACGGCGGCCGTACGCCGAGCCTGTCGGCCAGCAGACCCATGGTCAGGCCCGCTAAACCGACCTCGTCGGCGAGCGCCGCTCCCGCCGCGACGACGGTGCTCGTATCGAGTCCTGCCCTAGGCACGGGCGTGTGCTTCCAGGAAGGCCAGCATCAGGGTCACCGTCTCCTCGGGGTACTGGTCGTGCGGGTAGTGGCCGGCTCCCTCGACCATCGCGAGCTCTCCCACACCGGCCGGCATCGCAGCTACGATCGCCTCGCCCTCGGCGCGCGGATCGGCCCAGTCGGGGTCGAGCGAACCTTGGACGATCAGGGCGGGGCACCGCACGTTGCCCAACTGGGCGCCGGCGTCGGTCGGCGCGGACCGCCCCATCTTCTGCATCGCCCGCATCCCACCAGATCTTCATGAGTCTTCTAGGGCCGGCCCGGTTCGGCCTCGTTGCCCGGGCCGGCCCCGGACGCGGCCTTCGGGGCCGCCACGCTCTTCTCTTCCCCGGCCGGATGCGGCGGCGCGGCTTTCCGGGGCGCGGGTGCGGGTGGCTTCTTTTTGCCCGGGGGGTCCTGCCTGCCGTGCGGTGCGGGCCGGAGTGCCGGCGCGGGCGAGGCCGGATGGGCGGCCGGCAGGGACCGATTCGGCGCTATGCGGTGCCGGGACCGGGCGGAGGGCGGGCCGGCCGTCGAGGGGCCGACCCGCGCCGGGCTGACCTCGCCGGTCGGTGTGGACGGGCTGGCCGTCGCACTGGCCGGAGCGGAGCGATGGCTGCCCGTGTCCGGCGTGGCCGGGCCGCCGTCCATGGCCAGTAGCGTTGCCGCCGTGGCGCCGACCACCACGACGGCGGTCAGGCCGGCGACCAGCGCGCGCCGCCGGCGCTCCGGGTGCGCGAGGGCGCCATGGACGACGGTCCGGCTGGGCCGGGTGGGGACATCCATGGCGGCGAGTGCCCGCGGTGAACGGGAGGCGGCCGCCCGGTGCAGCAGTTCGGCACAGCGGCGGGCGTCAGGTCGCTCCCTGGGCTCGCTGCGGGTCATCGCCTCGATGACGTGTGCCAGCTCAGCCTGGAGCCACCGGGGGATCTCCGGCGACCGGAGCAGCCGGGCCGCGCTCGCCTCCAGCGGCGCTCCCTGGTACTCCTTCTCGCCCTTCACCGCTTCGAGCAGGACCAGTCCCAACGAGTAGATGTCGCTGGCCGGACCTGCCCCTCTGCCGAGAACCTGTTCCGGGGCCAGATAAGGCACCGTGCCGACCACCGTGCCGGGCTCCGCGCGGGTGGGGTCGTCGATGAGCCGGGAGATCCCGAAGTCGGCGAGATACGGGATGTCGCCGGGCCCGAGGAGGACGTTGGACGGCTTCACATCGCGGTGGACGATCCCGGCCGCGTGGGCGTGCGCCAGCGCCAGCGCCAGTTGTTCGCCCAGCCGCGCCACGTCGGCGTCGGTCAGCGGGGCCCCGCCGTGGATGCGCTCGCGCAGGGTGATGCCGTTCACCAGGTGCATCACCACGTAGGCGCCGCCGAGGTAGCGGCCGGTGTCGTGGACCGCGAGCAGCGCCGGGTGCGACAGGCGGCCCAGCAGGATGGCCTCCTCGCAGAATCGGTCGGCGGAGACCGCGGTGGCGCCCGGGCGGAACACCTTGACCGCGACCTCCCGTCGCAGCCTCAGGTCGGCGGCCCGGAAGACGTCGGCGGTCCCGCCGGTGCCCAGGATCTCGTCCAACCGGTACCGGTCGTCGAGGACATCGCCGGTCCGCGGGCCCGCAGGGCCGTCAGGACGTTGAATGGCGGACATGCGACCCCCGTAGACGACGAAGACGTGACCCGCCTCCTACCCCGGACCTGGTGGTGCATTCGGACGGACAGACGGGCGGCCCCGGGGCCGCCCCGCCGGCGGGCGGTGCCACGGCCCGGGTCAGAATCGGGCATGGTGGACCGAGGGGCCGGAGCGCGAACCGCTCAGTCGTGGCTGGGCCGCCACGCTGATCATGCTGGTCGTGGCCCTCTTCGCTGTCGGACCCGACGGATACGGATCGGGCCGCGGACCTCTGCCGGTGTGACAGGTCGATCACCCTGGGTGATCTCGATCACACCGGCCGCAGCCAGCCGCCACGCGGCCTGACGTGTCGGCTCCATCAGCGCGCGCCATCCGTCGCCCTCTCCCGTGTACGCCGCTCGCGCGGCATCGGAAGGGCAGATCGACGAGGTCGGGTCTCGGCGCTCCAGCAGATCCACAATGGCACGCTCGACAATCCCACCGACTTCCTCCTGGTCTTCCGCCATCCTCCGAGTATCGCTCCGCCGCCGCAGATGTGGCAGCCGCCTTGGCGAGGGGGGCCACACGGATCAGGGCGTTGGCGCGGACGAGGGAGCCTCGGCCCCGTGGGCCGGAGTCGGGATTCATCGCCGCTCATGGTTCGAGATCCGAGTCCTGCCACCGACGCATCGACGGAGCACGGGACGATCGGTGCGTAGCTCAGCCGTGCTGCCCGGCAAACGCGACCGCCGTCCCCAGGACAACGCAGGAACCCGAAGGGGATCTGGACGCTACGACGCGCCCGCGGGGGTATCCGGTTGGCCACCGGGGGCGGGTTCGCTGCCTCCGGCTGAACCGAGCACGAGGAGCATCATGGCCACTGCGTCATCGCGGCGTCTTCAGCGCAGCGCGCGTGAGGTGTTCGGCTGGGACCGTTTGCGGCCCGAGCAGTTGCTGGCGATGGAAGCGGTGATGGAGCGGCGGGACACGCTGGTGGTGATGCCTACCGGTGCGGGGAAGTCCGCGGTGTACCAGGTGCCCGGTCTGCTGATGCCGGGGCCGACTGTCGTGGTCTCTCCACTGATCGCCCTCCAGCGGGACCAGGTGCAGGGGCTGTTGGCCCGGACGGGTGCGGACGCCGTGGCGGTGAACTCCACCCAGAGCGGCAGTCAGAACGCGGCGGTTTGGGACCGGATCAGCGCGGGTGACGTCGATTTCCTCTTCCTGGCACCGGAGCAGTTGGCGAAGGACGACGTGATCGAGCAGCTCGCGGCGGCGAAGCCGGCCCTGTTCGTGGTGGACGAAGCCCAGTGCGTGTCGTCGTGGGGGCATGACTTCCGCCCCGAGTACCTGCGCCTGGGGCAGGTCATCGACCGGCTCGGACGTCCCCCCGTGCTCGCCCTGACCGCGAGTGCCGCCGCCCCCGTGCGGGCTGACGTCATCGCCCAGCTCGGGATGCGCGACGTGCACGAGGTCGTCACCGGCTTCGACCGTCCCAACATCCACCTGGAGGTGATCCCCTTCCGGGACGCCGAGGTCAAGAAGCGGGCCGTGATCGAACGCGCGGCGGCGGAGCCCAAACCGGGCCTGGTCTACGCCGCGACACGCCGGGAGGCGGAGGAGTACGCGGACGAGCTCGGCGCACTCGGGCTGGATGTGGCCGCCTACCACGCCGGGCTTCCGGGGACCGATCGCAGCACCGTACACGACCGGTTCATGTCGGGTGCGCTGGACGTGGTCGTCGCGACATCCGCCTTCGGGATGGGCATCGACAAGCCGGACGTGCGCTTCGTCCTGCACGCTTCCGTTCCCGGATCTCTGGACGCCTACTACCAGGAGATCGGCCGGGCAGGCCGCGACGGGGAGCCCTCGCGCGCGATCCTCGCCTACCGACCGCAGGACCTCGGGATGCAGCGCTTCTTCGCGGCCGGCCGGCCGGACCCGGACACCGTCTCCCAGGTGGCGAGCACCCTGGAGAAGCACGACGAGCCGGTTCACCCGAGCGACCTTCGAAAGGAGACCCACCTGACGGCCAGCCGGCTGACCGCGGTCGTCAACCTCCTGGAGCAGGTGGACGCGGTCCGCACCACCGACAGCGGAGACCTGGAGCCGACCGGCGACAGGACCGCGGCCAGCGCGGCACAACAGGCGGTCGAACTCGGCGACGCCCACCAGCAGTTGGAGCGGTCACGGGTCGACATGATGCGCGGCTACGCGGAGACCACCGGATGCCGCCGCCGGTTCCTGCTCGGCTACTTCGGGCAGCCCGAAGAACGGTCCGAGGGATGCGGATCCTGTGACCGGTGCGCGGCGGCCGAACTCGCCCAGCATGGTGGAGGCGGCGGTCCCGCGGTCCTGTCCGGCACCGGTGGCCCGATCCCCGCGCCCCGCGCCGCGGTACCGGGCGGCGACGACCGGCGCTCCTTCCCTCCCGGCACCCACGTCCGGCACGGGCACTGGGGAGAGGGCTCGGTGATGAGCGAGGAGGACGAGCGTCTGACCGTGCTCTTCGACACGGTCGGCTACCGCACCCTGTCCTTGGCCGTCGTCCAGGAGAACGGCCTGCTCACGGTGACCCCTGAGTCCTGACGCCCTGGCACCTGGTCCTCTGGCCCCTGACCTCGGGCGGGAGCCGGGGGCCGTCGTCGCACCGGCTGCCGGAGGCTCCGGCGGGCGGGCCCCCGGCACCGGCCTTTCAGACACCGGCGCAGCGAGACGGGGACTGCTTCCTGATGTACCGCGGACTTCTCTGGTGAGTGGTCGCGTGCCACGGGACAGCCGACTAGGACCCGGAGTTCCCGCCGAGGCCGAAAGAGGTTTCCTGCCGTCGTCGCGGCGAGCACCCGTTCGCCCCGCGCTCGGTGTGCGCGGGGCGGCGGCCAGCGAGAAGCGGCGGTTCCCCCGCCCGGGTACCGGGGCTGGGGGAACCGCCGCTGTCACACGGTCCGGTCAGGCGCGGCGACCGGTGATGACGCGGTAGATCGCCAGCAGGATCATGGACCCGACGATCGCGGCGATCCACGTCGACAGGTGGAAGAAGCCGTTGATCGAGTGGACGTGGAAGATCACCTTGCCGAGCCAGCCGCCCAGCAGGCCGCCGGCCACGCCGATGAGCATGGTGATGATGACGCCGCCCGGGTCACGGCCCGGCATGAGCGCCTTGGCGATGGCCCCGGCCAGCAGCCCGATGATGATCCACGCGATGATACCCACGGCAGTGCTCCTCTTTTTGCGCTGTCATGCCTTTGTCGACTGACTCCTGTCGATCACCTTATGGACGCAACCACCGCCTCCAAACCTCACGTCGCCCGGTGTCTTCTGACCCGCTGTCACCCTTCGACCGGTCACCGCCTCAGCACAGCAGCCGCCGTCATCACGGCCTGACCGCTGCTCCCCTCCCCCGTGGGCGTCCCGCGACCGGCAGCACCACCCATCCGATCCCTGTCCGAACGCCGATGACGCCCGGCGAGCAGGCAGGACGGCCCGGCACGGCGGCAGCGCGGGATCCCGATCCCGGCCTCCGGATCCGGCAAGACCGCGACTTTCCCGGCCCGCGGGCTGGTAGGCAACGCACCGGCCGAACCCCTGCGAAGAAGGCGGGAAAGCGTGGCCTCCTCCGTCCGACCCTGCGGGGCTCGGAAAGTCCTCGCAGCAGGTCAGGCCGTGTAACGGTGTTCGTTGACGGCGCCAGTGAGGATGCGCGTGCGGACGGGTCGGCGCCCCGCTAGGTCGCATACGGTGGGGGGCTGTTGGTCGGCGACGGGTGGTAGTCGGTCGCGGGCCCTTGTGTCCCCACTGTGCCGGAGAGTGTGGGCGCGGTCCTGCGCCGGGAGCGGCTCTACCACCCGCATGTCAAGGAGTGGCGGGCCGCCCGGGGTGCCGGGGCCCTGGAGAATCTGGTCGATCGCCGGGGTCTCCCACGACAACCCCTACAGCGCTGACCCGCACCGACTGTCACCGAGCCGATCCACAGCCGCATGCCGGGGGTTCCGGCCTCGGCCTGGAACGCGGCCGTCGAGACCGGCGGCGGGTTCCGGGACGGAGCCTGGGCGGCTGAGCTCACCGGCGACGTCCTGGACCGGCTGGCCGAGGGGCATGCGGCTGATTGTCCGCGGGGAACGGCCCCGTCCCAGAGGCCCTGAGTACGGTCTGCTGCCCAGGTGCCGTGAGCTGTCGATCCCCCCCTCATGGCGTACTCGCCGGTCGAGCAGGGCCGTCTGCTGGGTCATCCGGGGCTGCGGGAGGTGGCAGCCGCCCGTGGTGCGACGCCCGCGCAGATCGCGCTGGCCTGGGTCCTGCGGCACGAGGACGTCATCGCGATCCCGAAGGCGTCCTCGCGCGCGCACGTCGAGGACAACCGGGCAGCTCTGGAGGTGGACCTGACCGCAGAGGACCTCGCGGCCCTGGACCGGGCGTTCCCGCCGCCGGAGGGCAAACGGCCGCTGGAGATGCTGTGACACCCCTGCATCGCGCCCGGGGCGGCGTGGATCAGCCCAGTGGCCATACGCCACGCCGTAGACGATCGTCATCGGTGCTCCGCCCTGGTATTCGGCCTCGACGGCGGTGGTGTTCAGGCCCAGCTCGGAGGCACGCGCTGCGGCCGTATACCCGCCGGGCTCGCGCCCTGGGACGACGTCGAAGTGCGTACCCGCGGGCATCGTGCCTCGATGTGCGACGACGGGCCGACCGCCGAGTGACCGGTAGCGGTTTGACTTGGGCCGGGCATGACTCAGCGCCTGCCGGATTTCAGGCGCGCCACTGGCCACGCATGGCGATTCGACCGTTTTGACATGCCTTGCGGAGGTGGGACAGTGGGAGTGGTGGGGCCTTTTCGTGCGGCACTCCGTCCACGGTGATGTGCCCACCGGACCGTGAGGACGGGGCAGGCGGTCCCCCGCCGGCCACCGGAAGGAACCATGCACCCATGACCGGCGGACTGCACGGCAGGAAGATCGCAACCGTGCTGCGCGGTCGCCGCGTCACCTCGTGACCCAGCATTCGCACCGACCTGTGCGACGCCGGCGCCGAGGTCGCCGACGAGGAGGTCGTGGTCGACTGCCAGCTGATCTCCAGCCGCGGCCCGCAGGACCTCCCCGCCTTCTGCGAGGCGGTCGTCGGACGCTTCGCCAGCACGCCGCAACCCGTCTGACCGGGGGAAGCCGCGAGCCACCGAGACGGCATCCGGCACTCCCACGGCCGAGGCCCCATGGATCAGCAGAGGAGATCGTCATGGCAAGCAGCAACCGCGCCGTCACCTTCCAGAACCCGAAGGACATGCGCGTCGAGTCCCTGGATTTCCCGAAGCTCCAGATGCCGAACGGGAAGAAGGCTCCGCACGGAGTCATCCTGAAGATCGTCGCCACCAACATCTGCGGGAGCGACCTGCACATCTACCGCGGGTCCTTCCCGGTGCCCCAGGGCATGGTGATGGGGCACGAGATGACCGGTGAGGTCATCGAGGTCGGCCCCGACGTCGAGTTCCTCAGCGAGGGCGACCTCGTCTCGGTCCCGTTCAACGTCGCCTGCGGCCGGTGCCGCAACTGCAGGGCGCGCCGGACCGACGTCTGCGAGACCACGAACCCCGAGGCGTCCTGCGGGGCGTACGGCTTCAACCTGGGCGACTGGACCGGCGGCCAGGCCGAGTACCTGTTCGTCCCGTACGCCGACTTCCAGCTCCTGCGCTTCCCGGACAGGGACCAGGCCATGGCGAAGATCCGTGACCTGGCGCTGCTCTCGGACATCCTGCCCACCGCGTTCCACGGTCTCATGGAGGCCGGTGCCAAGCCGGGCTCGACCGTGTACATCGCCGGCGCCGGCCCGGTCGGCCGCTGCGGCGCAGCAGCGGCGCGCCTCCTCGGGGCGTCCTGCATCATCGTCGGCGACTACAGCAAGGACCGTTTGGAGCTGGTGGAGAACAACGGCTGCGAGACGATCGACCTGAGGCAGGACGCAGCACTCACCGACCAGATCGAGGCCATCCTGGGCGAACCCATGGTCGACTGCGCAGTCGACTACGTCGGCACCGAGGCACATGGCATCGGCCGCGAAGGCGGGGACATGGACCCGGCCTACGCCATCAACCAGGTGATCGACGCCACCCGCGCGGGCGGAGCCACCGGAGTCATCGGCGTCTACGGCCCCGACCCGCTCGCGAGGTCGAAGGCCGAGCAAGAGGGAACGTACCCCATCGACTTCGGCAAGGCCTGGATCAAGTCGCCGCGGATCTCCGCCGGGCAGGCACCGATCATGCACTACAACCGCGAGCTGATGATGGCGATCCTGTGGGACCGCATGCCCTACCTGGGCGCCATGCTCAACACGAAGGTGATCAGCCTCGACGACGCCCCCGACGCCTATGCGACCTTCGACACCGGAGTACCCGAGAAGTACATCATCGACCCCCACGACCTCATTCCCGCATAAAGGAGCGTTTTGTCGTGGCGAGGGTGTTGCTCAGCCCGATGATCTGACCTCCCTGGTCCTGCGTACCCAGTTCGGTGACGAGGGAGGCGGATCATCGTTTCGGAACGGTGCGGGCGGGTTTCGTGGTCGCGGGCGGGGCGGCGGTGGTTCATGGGCCAACCGACGGTCCGCTCGACGACCCAGCCGGGGGATCACTTCGAACCCCTGTGGTCGGGGCGCGGCGGGTGACCTCGACGTCCGGCCCAGGCCTTGGTGATGCGGGGGTGGGCGTCGGCTATGCGCGAGAGCAGGTGGATGCTGCCGGCGTTGTCGGAAACGCTGGCGGCGGTGACCCCGCTCACCGGCATCGGCCTCGGACTGCTTGACCCAGTCGCGCTCCGCGGTCCCCGTCAGATCGAAGCCCTTCGCGACCTGGCCGACACCCGCCCTGACCGGGTGGTCGGCGGGTCGGCCTTGAGGACCCGGACACTACTGAATGCCGCTTGATTGAGTGGCGCGGCGGCCCCGCTGTCTGGGAGTGACCGGAACGGCACCCCTGCCGTCAGCCGCCCGCACGTGCCACTCTGGGAGCATGAGTACCGACCCTCAGCGCTGTGCTGCGTGCGGCGGCAGCGGCGTGACCGAGCACGCCGAACATACTGTCCAGACCGGTCCTGACGGCACGCAGACGCCCGTCGTACGGTCCTGGACCGGCTCGTGCGGGACCTGCCACGGCTCCGGGACGGTCGGCTGATGCGCCCCGTGTACGTGTGCGTGCACTGCGGCGTGCACTACTTGCCGCCCGAGGACATGCTGTACCCGGCTTCCGGAGTACAGGCCAGCCCCACGCACTGCGAGAATTCCGGGTGCGCGGCCGCGGCAGAGCAGACCCCACCCCTGCCTGCAGCGGTACTGGCAGCGATCGAGGACCGCGCCCGGGCGATTCCACAGGGGCGGCAGGCCCGGCGTGCCGCACGTGGCCGGCGGGCGAGCGCGGCCCCGGCCGCGGCTCGTACGAAGTTGCGCTGACGGCTCAGGACGTCGCCGGCCGAACAGGGGCGGGGTCCCGAACCGGATCACGGGCCGGGCGCGGGCCGGGCGGCGATCACCCCGATGCCCTCCCCCGGTGGTGTGCTGCCCGCCCGGGCCTGAAGGTGGGCGGTGCCCCCTACGCCGCCAGGAAGGCCCCCGTCATGTCTGAGCGCAACACCATCCTCCGCAGCCTCCACGACCTCGGTGCCGCCGCGTGGTTCGGCGGGTCCCTCATGGGCTGTGTCGGCCTCAACGGCGCCGCCGGATCGGAGGGCGGCACCGAGAGGGACACCGCCAGAATCGCCGCCACAGGGTGGAAGCGGTGGGCACCGGTCAATGCCGGTGCGATCGCCGCGCACCTCATCGGGGGTGCCGGGATCCTCGCTGCGAACGCGGCCCGGGTGAAATCCCAGCAGGGCGTCGCCGCGTCGACCATTGCGAAAACGGTGGTGACCGCTGCTGCGATGGCCGCGACGGCGTACAGCGGTGTGCTGGGCGCGAAGATCGCACTCGCGTCGTCCGACGACCCCGCGCACCGCGAGAAATCCGGCAAACACCCCCTCGACCTGGACCAGGCGCAGAAGCACCTTGCCGTGGTGCAGTGGCTGCTTCCCGTCCTGACCGGGGCGATCGTGGTGCTCAATGCCGTGCACGGCGAGCAGCAGCGGCCGTCGCAGCAGAAGAAGGGCATGGCGAAGAAGATGCTGTCCAGGACCTGGTGACGGCGCCGCTCTGCGCATGCATGCCGCCGGCGTTGTCGGAGACGCTGGCGGCGGTGACCAGCACGGCCAGGAGGAAGCCGGGTGTGTCGACGCCGATGTGGCGTTGGGCTCCGGAACCCTCGGCGTACCCGGGCCGCGGTGAGCTTGTGCGGTGGGGCGGGCTTGTCCCATGGCCGCGGAGGCCAGTGGCGAGGGGCCGGGCGAGGCGAGCTGGGTGTGGGCGTTACGCACGCCCTCCTCGACGGCGCCCTGCTTCGCTTAACTCCGTGTGAGGGGCCTGCGGCCGTGAGCCGCGCCGTCCCGTCCCCCGCGTGGACGACGGGACGGGACGTCCGTGGGCGTGGGTCAGTAGAGCTGGGCGCCGTAGGCGTTGAGGGCTTCGACGAGGGGCTGGTAGAAGGTGGTGCCCCCGGTGGTGCAGTTGCCGGTGCCGATCGAGGTCAGCCCGAGGCCCGTGCTTCCCGCGTACAGCGGGCCTCCGCTGTCACCGGCCTCCGAGCAGATGTTGGCGCGGATGAGTCCGCTGACGGTGCCATTGGCGAGGTTCACGCTGTAGTTGAGCCCGGTGACCTGCCCGCAGTGCACACCGGTCGCGCCGCCGCTGGCACAGGCGCTCGTGCTGACGGCCGGGTTGGCGGCAGCGGTGATGTCCTGGACGGCGCCGTTGTGGAGGTCGACGACGCCCTGGGTGTCCGCCGGCGTGCTGTAGTACCTGGCGAGCCCGAAGTCGTTGCCGGGGAACGAGACGTTGATGAGCTGGCCGAGCGGGTCGGGCGGGGGCGGGTCACCCGGCGGCCACTTCTGGACGTACAGCTGCGGCAGTTGGATGTGAAAGCAGTGCCCTGCTGTCAGCCAGTAGTAGACACCTCCGATGCGAACGTTGTATCCGATGGTGCACGGGATGAGGTTCACGTCGTAGGTCAGGTCCCCGGGCAGGGGGCCGCGCAGCGCCAGGTGCCCCGGGGTGCGTTCCACGAGCAGCGCGCCGGAGCGGTCGCCGGCCGCTTGCTGGAGCTTCGCGATGCCGGACGCGTCGACGCTCTCGTCGACCATCACCCGGACCCGGCCGGCTTTCCGGTCGACCGTCCAGGCGGTGCCGGTGACATGGGCGTCGCGCACAGCGTCGCCGACGGCGGTGAGCTGGGTCGCGCTGAAGGTACGGGCGGCCCGGGGCCGCTGCGCGCCCTGGGCCGTAACACTGGGTATGAGGACGACGGCCAAGGTGAACAAGCAGGTCAGCGCGGTGAGCAGCCTGCGCCGCCCCGACGCGGTGGCGTGCACCGGTCGGTTGGTTCTGTATCTGCGGGGGCGTAAACGGTCAGGATTCATGTGTGCCTCCAGCCATGGAGGGTGGTGGCTTCAGGTTCCCATGGACCTGCCGCAGACAGCAGTGCTATTCCGGACTGCTCCAGCGGGTCCATGTCGGCGCCGCTCTCCCGGCGGCCTCGCTCACACTGCGGGTGCCGATAGATCATCCGCCCAGGTCACGGTCTTGATCGCCGGTCTCCTGTCGTGCTGCTCGTCGCCCTCGACGTTCAGCTGCGCAGAGCGGGAAGGCATCATGATCGGTCGTGCTACTGCGCCTGGCCTTGTCCTTGCCGAACGTCATCCGTTCAGGTCAGGCTGCGTGTTGGTAGTCGTGGAGGACGCCACCGATCGGTCGCGCCTTCGTATGTCGAGGCGGTCGATCTGGCGCGGATCGGTGATCGGAGGGGGTAATGAGTGCTGTGGTCGGGCGCTGGCGATGCCCTGGTGCAGCCGGTGCTCGTAGCAGAACTGTTCGAACTCCCGGAGCGTGCGCAGCAGGTGTCGTCGGTTCCGGATGAGGGTGCGGTCCAGCAGTTCGCGGCGGCAGGAATGGACCCACCGTTCCATGATCGCGTTCATGCGCGGGGTTCGGATGCCGCTGAGTGCGACCCGGGTCCCTGCGCCGTTGAGGATGGTGTCGCGCAAGGCGGGGAACTTCCAGTCCCGGTCGCGGATCAGGAACCCTGCCGGCAGTCGGCGTCATCGAGGTCCATGACCAGGTTCCTCGCGGCCTGTGTCACCCACGCTGCGGTCGGGTGGGCGGTGGCGCCGAGGATCCGGATCCTGCGGCTGGCGCGCTCGATCACCGCGAACCCATACAGTCGCGCCCCGGACAAGATGACAGTCTCGAAGAAGTCGCAGGCCAGAATGGCGTCGGCCTGGGAGCGCAGGAAGTCCGCCCACGTGCTGGAGGCCCGCTCGGGCGCAGGGTCGAAGCCGGCGTTCCTGAGGATCTCCCAGACCGTGGGTGCGGCGACCTCCACGTTCAGGACGAGAAGCCTGCCCCTGAACCGGCTATCCGAGAGTCCAGTGCTGGTTGCTGCCGCCGCTGCACGACCAGAGTTCCACCAGGGCTCCGTTGGCGGTGGAAGCTCCGGTCACGTCCAGGCACAGGCCGGACTGGACGCTGGTGACGGTGCCGTTGGAGTTGATGTTCCACTGCTGGTTGGGCTGGCCGTTGCAGGACCAGACGATCGCCTTGGTGCCGTTGGCGGTGCCCTTGGCGTTGGCGTCCAGACAGAGGGTGGCGCCTCCGACCGTGACCGTCAGCTCGTTCGACGAATTGTGCGTCCAGGTCTGGTTGGCCTGGCCGTTGCAGCTGTATATCTGCTGCTGGGTACCCGGTGTCGTTACCGAGTTCGGGTCGTCCAGGCACTTGCCCGCACCCACCGCGTGCAGCGCGCCCGTGGTGCCGGTGGTGGTGCCGCTGCCGTCCAGTCCCAGGAAGTGGATGGCATAGGCGGCCATCTGCGTTCCCTGGATAGGCAGTTGGTGGCCGGCGCCGACGATGCTGTAGGTCTCGACCTGGGTGCCGGAGCTGTTGTTGTACCGGGCCCGGTTCCAGTTGGCGACAGGGGTGTCACTCGACGACGCTGTCTGGCCCACTCCGAGTGCGTTCGTCCACTGCTTGGTCTCCTCGCCGAGGTTGTTGTAGTTCAAGGTGGTGTCGGCGGTGCCGTGCCACAGCTGGACGCGGGGGCGCGGCCCGGTGTAGCCGGGATCGGCGTTGCGCACCAGGTCGCCCCACTGCTGCGCGGTCATGGAGACCTGGCCCCCGGCGCAGGGCCCGTTCCAGCCACGCACGCTGTTGGTGTAGAAGCAGTGGTAGGGCACGCCCATGAAGGCCGCGCCGCCCTTGAACACGTCCGGGTAGTCCGCGAGCATGACGTTGGTCATCATCCCGCCCGACGACTCACCGGTGACGTACACGGCGTTGGGGTTCCCGCCGTAGTGCTGCTCGGTGTACGTGATCATCGACATCAGCCCGACCGGGTCACTGCCGCCGCCACGCGTCAGCGCCTGGTTGGACGAGACGTCCCAGCAGACGCCGCCGGGATTGGTCGAGGGGTAGATGACGATGAACCCGTTCTGGTCCGCCAGCGATCCGAAGTCGGTGCTGGAGTACAGATAGGGCCCCGAGCCCTGACACCCGTGCAGGGCCAGCAGGATCGACGGATTGGCCTTGACGCTGTTCGGCACGTACACGTACATCTGCAGATTGGTCGGGTTGGCGCCGAAGTTCGTCACCTGGGTCAACGAGGCCGCCGCGGCCTGCCGCGCGGCGGGCAGACCCACCCCGAGCGCGGCGACGACCGCCAGAAGCAGGCCGAGCAGCCGGGACTTCAGGTACCAGGATCGCACCATGGGATCTCTTCCTTCACGGAGTTTTGGTGGTGCGGGGAGTGTGCGGGTTTCCCTCGACTCCCCACAGGGGGTTCCGCGTCGTGGTGCACTGCAGGTGAAGGACGTCGATGAGGTCATCGCGGAACAGGTCGGACACCAGGGTGTGCGGTTCTGGTGGTTACCGGGCTCGTGCGTCCAGGGCAGCCGGTCGAGGTGCCGGTTCTGGCGGCCGGTCGCCCCGCGGACGTCCGGCGGCTGACCGCTCTTCGCGTCGTGGGACAGCTGCCGGGGCCGCCGACGGGCAGCGGGGCCACGCCCGGCTCACCGCGAAGCGCTCCGCTCGGACATCTCCCACGCGAACGTCGGCTCGGAAGGACCCTCCACGAGTACCACCGCGTCTCCCGACCGGGCCGGATGGCGGATCGGCACCAGCAGTGGCGGAAGGGTCAGCAGCGCGGCGGCCGCCCGCGCGGGTTCCCCGCGCTTCCTGGCGGAAGAGACGGATGGTGGAGCCAGGGCAAAGCCGTGCCTCGGTTCACAGGGACACTCCTGACGGAGAAGAATACGAGGCCCGCAGAAAAGTGAGCGCTCACATTCTGCGTGGCGGGACAGGCGTGTGAAGTCGGGCACCCCGGGCAGTGCCGGATGGAATGCCGCAATGAATCTGACACATCCCTCCGCGATACCTCAAGGGGTGTGCAGCACAGACCTGTTGCGGCGCAGGCCCGGGGAAGCGAGCGTCAAACGCCCTCGGAAGGTCGGGCACGGCCTGACCGGCGGTGCCGACTGTCCCGCCGTCTTAGCGCCCGCCCGGCCCAACTGGCCCAACTGACGGGGATCCATCGGGCACACGCAGTCATCACGCCTCCACTCATATGGGCGACGGGACACCCGCCGCTCCCGCCCCACCGCACCGCACCGCACCGCACCGCACCGCACCGCACCGCACCGCACCGCACCGCACAAGCATCGGATCCGAAGTCGGCCGGCCTGAGTCCGGGTGGGCCCCTTCCTCGGGCCTGACGCCGCGCGTCGTCCGGACCGGGCGGTGGCGGTTTCCCGGGGCCTGCAGGTTGCCGCCGTCGCGGTGCGGACCGGCAGGAGAGACAGTGAGGTCTTCCCGTTCTCGCAGAGCCTGGCCTTTACGCCTGATACGCCGCTCCCGGCGTCGCTCCCTGGTTGCCGTGATGTGCTCCGCCGTCCTGGTCCTGACCGGTCTGGTCGCACTGGCCGCGGCGCCCGCCCAAGCGAGCGCTGGGCCAGGATGGCCTATGTATCGGCAGACCGGACGTGGAGGCAGGCGACGGGCGACCTCCGGGTCGCCGCCGGCCGCAGCGCAGATCTGGAACAGCATCATCGGCAGTTCGCGGTCCTCGACCGTCATCTCCCAGGCCCGCCACATCGCCCGCCCGGCGTCAGCGCCGACCAGACCGCGGGCAGCGGTACGGAACGTGTCCGAGATCCGGTCGACGCACTGCTCGGTTGCCGCCGGGAAGATCGCCGTCTTGCTCCGGAAGAACCGGAACAGGTACGCCTGGGAGACCTCGGCGCCCCGCGCGATACGCCTGGTGGAGGTGCCGTGCAGACCCGGAGGGAGAATTCCTCGACGGCCGCGCGCCGTACGGATGACCGACGCTCGTCGGCGGTCATCCGCACGGCAGTACCCCACAGGGCTCGGAACGGGCCAGGGACAACGGGTGCGCCGGATCAGTCCGACGCGGGGGCCACCGATCGCAGGCCGAGGACCTTCGCACCGTCTGGGGCGGCGGCGTCCTCGGCGCTTCCGTCCGCGGCTGCCTCCGCGTCACCGCCGGGCGGCGTCACGTCGCGCGGGATGGCCAGCGCGCAGATCCCACCGGCGACGACCACGCAGACGCCGACCCACGTCGCCGGGTGCAGCCCGTCGACGAACTGCTGGCCGCCGAGGTAGCTGCCTTTGCGGGCGAAGACGGTGCTGAGCACCGCGACGCCCAGCGCGCCGCCGATCTCACGGACGGTGGAGTTGGCCCCGGAGGCCTGGCCCTGGTAGCGCGGCCCGGCCGAGGACAGGACCACCGAGGCGCTGGGCGCGAAGACGAAGCCCATGCCCGCCCCCCCGATGATCATCCCGCCGACCAGGTGCGAGTAGGGGGTGTTCGCGGAGGCCGCCAGGTTGATCCAGGCCAGGCCCCCCGCCTGCAGGAACAGCCCCAGCGCCATCAGCCGCCCGCCGCCGACCCGGTCGGTGAGCAGCCCGGCGACCGGCGCGATGACCATGGGCATCAGCGTCCACGCCAGGGTCAGCAGGCCGGCGTGCAGCGGGGTGCGGTGCGGGGCGATCTGGAGGTACTGGGAGAGCATGAAGATCGAGCCGAAGACGCCGAAGTACATGCTCGCCGAGACGATGTTGGTCAGCACGAACGCCTTGGCGCGGTAGAGGTGGAGCGGCAGCAGCGGGTGCTTCGCCCGGCGTTGCCACAGCAGGAAGGCCGCCAGCAGCACGGCACCGCCGATGAAGGCGCCGAGGATGCGGTTCGACGTCCAGCCGTCCTGCTGGCCGTTGACGATGCCCCAGACCACGGCGACCAGGCCGACCGTGGCCAGCAGCATGCCGAGCAGGTCGAGGTGGGTGTCGGGGACCTTGCTCTCCCCCAGCACGAAGATCACCAGCGGGATCGCGACCGCGCAGACCGGCACGTTGATCCAGAAGATCCACTGCCAGGCGAGGCCGTCGACCACCGCGCCGCCGACCACCGGGCCCATGGCGATGGCCAGACCGCTGAAAGCCGACCACAGGCCCAGCGCCAGGCTGCGCCGGCGGGCCGGCACCGCGGCGCTCAGCAGCGTCATCGACAGCGGCATCACGGCCGCGCCGCCGAAACCCTCGACGACCCGCCAGAAGATCAACTGGCCGCTGGTGTCCGCCAGTCCGCAGCCGATCGAGGCAAGGGTGAAGACCGTGATGCCGCCCAGGAAGATTTTGCGGCGGCCGAAGCGGTCACCGAGCGCGGCGCCGGTCAGCAGCAGGCAGGCGAAGCTCAGCACGTAGGCGTTGACAAACCACTGGAGGTCCTGGCTGGACGCGTCGAGCTTGACGGCGAGGGTGCGGAGTGCCGTGGACACCACGAGGTTGTCGAGCGCGACCATGAACATGGGCACGCTGCAGGCGGCGATCGTCAGCCAGAGCGGCGTGCTGCGCCTGCCTGCTCCGGGCTCCGCGGAGGGCAATGCCGCGCCCTCTTCGCTTATGGTGCTCATGACACTCCTTCGCGGGCGTCGGCGAGTGGGCCGACCGGTGTGAGGCGGGCCCGGGGGCAAGAGCCCCGGACCGGGTGCATGGGCAGGACGGCATGGCCGCCGGGCGCGCCCCGCGGCAGTGCGGTTCCCTGCAGGTGAGCAGGTGAGCGGTTGTGAGCAGGTGAGCGGGCGGGCCGGTGGCGAACCGTCCGGAGCCGGCCAGGATCAGCGGGCGGCGGCGCTCTTGGCGGCGTCGTCCCGCGCCTGTTCGGCGAGGCGCTGCTTGGCGTTGTCCCAGGTGATCGGCAGCCGGTCGACCGGGACGGTCCAGAAGGTGAACGTCGAGTCGCGGCATGTGGGACGCAGGCTCGTCATGATGTCGCGGTGCGGTGCGGTCTTGGCGAAGGCGTACAGGGACTCGCGGTCGTCCCAGGCGGAGAGCGTGAAGAAGGTGCGCTTCAGCGGCTGGGCGATCAGCGAGGCGCCCAGCGCGCCCCGGGCGGACCGCACCTGGCGCCACGCCACGAGAGACTTCGCGAAGAAGCGCGGTACGTCCCTGGCGGAGCGCACCTCGAAGCGGGAGGCCATGACGAACGCCTCGGTGTTCGGCGCGGCCGGGTTAGGGGTCGTCCAGGGAAGTGTGGGCACCGTACACCTGCCCTTCTAGGTTGGCGAGTGGCGGTATCTATAATAGACAGTGCCAGTACCCAATTGCCAGTCGAGAGCAGGACGATTTGCGAGTCTCTGAGCTGAGCCGCCGTAGCGGGGTCTCGAACCCGACCATCAAGTTCTATCTCCGTGAGGGGCTGCTGCCGCCCGGACGCGCCACCGCGGCCACCCAGGCCGAGTACGACGAGCACCACCTGCGCCGGCTGCGGCTGATCCGGGCGCTGATCGGCGTGCGCGGCCTGACCGTGCAGCAGACCAAGGAGGTGCTGAGCGCGGTGTCGGAGCACGAGACCGATCTCCATCAGGTGCTCGGGCTCGTGCTGGGGGTGAGGCCGGTCGACGCGGATCACGAGCACGAGGAGGAAACCGGCCGGTCCGAGGTGGACGAGCTGGTGGCGGAGATGGACTGGGACATCTCCGCGGGCTCCGCCGCTCAGGGCGTCATCGCCGAGACGCTGGAGACCATGCGCTCCCTCGGCGCCGATTACAGCTGGCGCTTCCTCGTCCCGTACGCCCGCATCGCCGAGCAGATCGCCGTCCTTGACCTCGACCAGCTGAAGGAGGAGGACGACCTGCTCGAACGCGCCGAGCAGGCCGTCCTGTTGACGATCCTGCTGGAGCCGGCCCTGCTGGCGCTGCGCAGGCTCGCCCAGGAGAACGAGTCCGCGAGGCGGCACAGCAGGTGATCTGCCGGCTGCGGCCGCCCGGATCACGCTCCCCCGGGCGGCCGGCGTCGCCCACCGGCGGGTTCCCCGTCGTCGTCCGCGCTGCCCCGCACGGCCTCTTCGCTCGCGCAGGCGTCCGGGGGCACGCCCGCGCTCATGCCGACCAGCTCCCGCCAGCTCAGCGTGAGCAGGCGGTGCCGCTCCTCGTAGGCAGTGTCGTCTCGGGTCATGTCGCGTATCCGCCTTTCGTGGTCCGGGGCTGTCGTACGGATCTGCGTGGAGGAATGCGCGGCGTCAGGGGCAGGACCGCAGGGCGGGAGGTGGGAGCAGGCGCGGGGCATCGGCGACCGGCGGAACGCGGCACAGGTGCGTGCCGGGCGGCGCGGCGGCGCGGGGACCTGCCCGGCAGCCCTTAGGCGCCCGGGAATTCGCGCAGGAGTTGGAACGCCGCTTCCATACCGGAGGAGAAAGCGGCCTCGTGGGAGCCGATCTGATCCCAGTGCAGCTGCTTGGAGTGGAAGTACGAACCGCACAGCTTCACCCGGGTGCCTTCGTTGACCTGGTAGATGTTCCGCTGCAGGTCGCGCACATGGACGTCGATGATCGGGTGCGTGTACGGGAATTCGGCGATCACCGTGTCCGGGGCGATCGCGCCGGGGTAGTCCAGCGTGACGAAGTAGTCCTTCTCCGCGGTGAAGCCGTGCAGCTTGTTCATGTAGTAGGCGACGTAGGTGCCCGCCTCACCGTTGACCGCGACCTTGCCGTAATTCCATGCCTCCCAGCGCTCCCGGGTGCCGGGCATCACGGAGGGATCCGTGTGCAGCACGACCCGGGACTGGTTGTAGTGGATCGGGCCGAGCACGGCGCTCTGGCGCGCGTCGGGATTCTCCAGCAGGGCCAGCGACTCGTCGGCGTGGGCGGCCAGCACAACGTAGTCGAAGGTCTCGCTGCCCGTCGCTGTGGTCACCGTGACGGCGTCGGCCTCCTGGCGGATACCGGTGGCCGGCTCGGCCAGCCGCAACTCGGGGCCGATCGCGGCGATCGCCTTGCGGACGTAGGAGATCGAGCCGCCGCCGACGGTCCGCCAGTCCACCCGCTGCCCTCCCAGTCCGCCCTCGTCGTGGCCCAGGAAGAACGCGATCACCGTGGCCGCGGGCATCTGCCAGATCAGCTCGGCCGGCACCGACCAGACCGCCGAGCAGAGCAGGATCACATACGAGTGGCGGAACTGCTCGCTGTAGCCGCCACGGTCGAGGTACTCGCCCAGCGGGATGTCAGCGCGCTTGCGGACGAAGTCCTTGCGGCCCTCGGTGTGGAAGCGGCGGGCCTCCTGCCAGACGGTGAGGAACTCCGGGTGCTTCTCCCCGTAGTGCGCCCGCACCTCCTCCATACTCCAGGCCAGCTCGGTGGTGCCGTACTCCAAGCCGCTGTCGAGGTCGAAGAAGTTGAAGCCGCCGAGATGTTGCACCGGCTCCACTCCCAACTCCTCGAAGAACCTGTAGATGTTCGGGTAGGCCGGGCGGTTGAAGACCACGAACGCGGTGTCGATGCCGAGGACCTTGCCGTTCTCCTCGACCTCGACGGTGTTGGCGTGGCCGCCGAGGCGGTTCTCGCGTTCGAAGATGGTGATCCGCGCGCGGTCGCGCAGGTGGTAGGCGGCGGAGATCCCTGCGGCACCGGCACCGACGATGGCAACGCGTGGGGCGGAGTTCAGCGGCATGGCGGTTTCCTTCACAGTCCGGCGGGGAGGTCAGAGAGATCGGTGCAGTGCAGGGCGCCGGGACGCCCGTCGACTGCGGCCACGGCCAGGACGTGGTCCGGGCCCGGATGGAGCAGGTCGAAGCACCAGCGGTCGCACTCCCCCGGGGCCTGCTCCGGGTCGTCGACGGTGATCCGGCCGGCGGGACGGATGGTCGTCCGGTCGCCGGGGCCGTGGTCGGAGGATGTGCAACCGGCGGCGCCGGAGGGGGCGAAGGAGAAGCCGGCCAGATCCCGGGTCAGCCCTGTGCCGAGGGCCTTCAGATACGCCTCCTTGAGCACCCACAGCTCGCTGAGCCTGCCGCGCCGCTCCGCCGGGCCGAGGGCGGCCAGTTCGGCGCGCTCGGCGGCTGCGAGGCGGCGGCCGAGCGCACCGACCGCCTCCGGGGCGGCCGGGGTGCGTTCCACGTCCACCCCGCAGGCGCGGTTCCGGGTGACCACGCACGCGATCAGTCCTGCGGTGTGCGAGAGGTTGAACCGGAGGCCGCCGGCGGCCGGTTCGGGCTCCGGGCGGCCGTCCACACCGCGCCGGAACCGCCAGTCCCCGGGCGGCAGTCCGGTGTCGGCACTGAGCGCGTGCCGTGACAGCAGCCGCGCACCCAGGTAGCGGCGCCGGGCGCCGGCGGTGGGCAGCCGGGCGTGCCGGGCCCGCTCCTCGGCGGTGAGCAGCCGAAGTCCGCCTACCTCGACGGCGAACCGCGCCACGGCGTGCTCCGGCAGCAGCCACAACCGGGTGGGGTCCGGGTCCGGGCCCTCCGGGGTCGTGGCCCGAACCCCCTCGGGGCCCGGCCGGTTCGAACGGGTCGCCTGTCGCGCCACGGCGGCCTCCTTGGTCTGCGTCGCGGTTCCGGGTCTCGGGGCGGGGATACGGGCACGGGGACGGGCACGGGGACGCCGGTCAGGTACGGGCCGCCGACAGGTCGCCGACCCGCTCCGCGAGCGGGAACTGCCAGTGCGAGAAGAGCCTGTTCTCGCGGTACAGCAGCCGCAGCACCCGCATCACCTCGTCGGTCACCGCGGCATCGGTGACCGCCTCGTGCGGACGCAAGTGGCGCCGCAGGCGCTCCAACTGGAGCAGCAGCAGCGCCCCGTTCGGCAGCGGGTCGTCCAGCGCGCCGTGCGAGTGCACGAACGTGAGCACGCACGCGGCCGTCGCGTGCAGCAGGCAGTACTCCTTGACCAGGTCGAACAGCTCCGCCGACTGCGCGTACTCCCGGCCCTGCCCGGCCCGCAGCGCCGCGTTGCTCTCGGCGAGCGACGTGGCGCGGCCGAGCAGTTCCGCGGCCACCTCCGCCGCGCGCAGCAGCAGGTCCCGCTCGTCCTCCTTGGCCTGCTCCGCCAGCGCCCGCAGCCGCTCGACGCCGTCCGGCGCGGCGAGCACCGCGTCGTCCAGACCGCGCGCGTGCAGTTCCTGCTCCCAGGGCCGGTACGGCGGCATCTCGCGATCGATGCCGTACAGGACCGCGGCACGCCCGACGGCGGCCGCCCTGGCGTCCTCGCCCGCGCCGGTGGCCGAGGCGAGCAGCGCGTCCAGCTGGCTGCCGAGGTTGCGCAGGTTCACCACGGTGTTGCCGTCGGCGAAGTTCGCCACCAGCAGGTCGCGGAGCATCTTCTGGTAGACGCCGTAGTGAGGGTGGCCGCGGAGGAAGAAACGGGCGCCGAGCACCACGCTCAGCTGCGACATGGTCCGCTCCAGCACGGTCGGGACGAAGTACTTCGCCACCGATGACCAGACGCTGACCTGCTGCGGCACCACCTGAAGGGCGCGGACCGCGCCCAGGCTCACCGCGTCGCACACCATCAGGTCCGCGAAGACCTCCGTCAGCTGTCGGCGGCTGTAGGGGATGTCGCTGACCGCCTTGCCGAGGATCACCCGCTCCTCGGTGAAGTCGAGGGTGAGCCGCAGGCCTGTGTCGACGGCCGACAGCGCGATGCTGCTGATCTGGGCGCGGGCGGTCTGGGTCGCCTTGATCGCGATTTCCAGGCCTTGGCCCTCGGTGCCGAGCAGCGCGGAGTCGGGCACGAACACCCGGTCCACCTCGATGCCGCTGATGTCCATCGCCCGCAGCCCGTGCAGCCGTTCACGCGGCAGTTCCACCACCGAGCCGGCCCGGGTGCTGCGCTTGTCCAGGACGAAGATCGAGAAGCCGCCGGGGCCGCCGCGCTCGCCGGTGCGGGCGAAGACGCACATTCCGTCGGACCGGGTCGCGTTGCCGATCAGCCACTTGCCGCCCGTCAGCAGGTAGCCGCCGTCCACCTTCTCGGCAATCATGTCGTTGGCCAGCAGGTCGCTGCCGTGGCCGCGTTCCGACAGCCCCCAGGACAGGCGGGTTCCGTGCTTGACGGCGTCCACGACGCGCTGCTTCTGCTCGTCGCTCCCGCCGATCCACACCGGCATGAAGCTGAGGTTCGTGATGATCAGGGCGGTCGCGGTGGTCGGATCGCGGCGGGCGATCAGCCGCACCAGGTTGAACTCGGCCTCCACGTCGCCCGCCAGACCGCCCTGTTCGGCGGGCAGGGCGTACTCCGGGACCCCCCAACGGCGCAAATCGTTGACGAACTCGTGCGGGTACTCCTCGCGTTCGTCCAACTCCATGACCTGGGTGAACGGCATCCGGGCGGCCGGGTCGTGCGGGTCGCCGAGGTGCGCTTCGAGCCGGGCCGCCAGCGCGGTCAGATCGGCCTTGGGCATCAGGACTCCTCGCGTTTCATGGCCAGTTGGACGGGCAAGGCGGTGAACAGCCGGTCGCTGTCGCGCAGCGCCGTGACGAGATCGAGTGCGGGCGACAGCGCGGCGGCACGACTGCGGGGGTCCGCGCCGGCGGCGCGGGCGAGCAGGTAGCCGAGCACAGCGCCCAGCCAGCCGGCGGAGCCGGGCTCGGTGCCGTACAGCGACCGGTGCCGGTTGGCCGACCACAGGTGGACGCAGGCCGCGGCACCGTGCAGCCAGGCGTACCGCTCGGCGAGATCGACCAGCGCGTTGGGGTCGGCGCCGGGCCGCCGGGCCTCCTCGGCCAGCGCGCCAAGACCGGCCACCGCGTCGGTCACCTCGCCTACCAGGACAGCTGCTGGGAGGTCCTCGGGGTGGTCCGCCAGCGCCTCGGCCGCGACCGCGGCGGCCGACGGCAGGGCGGCGAGCACCGGGTCCAGACCCCGGGCGAACAGGTCGAGCCGGGCCGGGACGTACGGCGGCAGCTCCGCGTCGAGCGTGAAGACGGTGCGCACCGCGCCGGGCCGCGCCTGGCCGCGCTGCTCGATCAGCGTGGGCAGCTGACCTGCGTAGGAACGGAGGTTGGCCAGTGCGCTGGCGTCGATCACCCGGACCACCGCGGAGTCGCGCTGGAGCTTCTGGAAGAGCCCGTCGCGCAGCACCGAGCGGGTGGCGAGCACCGATCCGCAGCGCCGGATCAGGTCGTCGGAGGCGTCGGCCACGACGTGCTTGGCCGTGAGCCCCCACACGCTGAACGCCTCCGGCACCACGTGCACGCCACGGGCCGCGGCCAGGGCGACCGCGTCCGCCGCGAGCAGGGCGGCCGAGGCGACGGCGAGTTCGCGCCGGGAGTGCGGCGCCCGGCTGAGCGTGGTCCGGCCGAAGCGGCGGTCGGCGACGAAGTCCAGGCTCAGCCGCAGCGCGGTGTCCGCGCAGCCCAGGCTGCCGGCCATACTCATCAGCCGCACCGCCTGCTGGGCCTTGACCGCCATCTCCAGCGCCTCGCCCCGCTTGCCGACGAGGGCGTCCTCCGGCACCGGCAGGCCGGTGAACCGCAGGTAGGCGAAGTCGATGCCGCGCATGCCGTTGGTGCGGGGTGCGGGGACCCGGGTGAGATGCTCGGCCGGGGTGCCGGCGAGGTCGAGCAGCACCGCGGAGAACGCGCCCGGCCCGCGCTCGCCGGTGCGGGCGACCACGTAGACGGCGTCGCAGCGCAGACCGAGGCCGACCATCCACTTCTCGCCGTACAGCAGCCCGTCGGGGGTCAGCCGCACCTCGTTGGCGAGCAGGTCGCTGCCGTGGTCCGACTCGGTCAGGGCGAAGGCGACGGCGCCGCCGCGGCGCAGGATCTGCGCGGCCCTGCGCTGCTGGGCCGCGGTGCCGTGCAGTTGCAGGCAGGTTGCGGCGATGATGCTGAACATCGTGCCTGGCATCACGTTGACGTCCCGGCGGGCGGCGGCTCTGACCAGGGTCAGGCTGCGGTCGAAGGACTCGAAGCTGCCGCCCCATTCCTGCGGCAGGTAATTGAGGTGGAAACCGGCCGACCGCAGCGCCTCGCAGAGTCCGTCGGGGAACTCGTCGCGCTCGTCGCGGTCCACGGCGGCCGCGAAGCCGTACGGGTTGTCGGCGTCGTCCGGGTCGCCGAGGAGGAGTTCGAGTGCCTCGGGGGTGAGGGGTCTCGTCGCGACAGTGCTCATCGGGTGCCTGCCGGGGAGGAGCCGAGGACGGGCGCGTCCAGCGGAGCCGGGCGGTAGTCGGCGGCGGAGGCCGGGATGGTCACCCCGGCGGTCCGCAGGTGTGCCAGCCGGGTGTGGAAGGCGGCACCGCGCATCAGGTGGTGGGCCACGTCGGTGACCCGCCGGTTGCCGGGGGTCTTGAGGTAGCTGCCGGTCGTCCAGTCGTTGAAGCTGCCCATCGCCGGACCGGTCCAGATCTGGTAGTCCATGGCGCGGTCCTGCTCGCCGGTCACCGCCCAGCGCGAGGCCATGCCCAGATACCAGCGGAAGACCAGCGCCATCCTGCGCTTGGGGCTGCCCGCGGCGCGGGTGAGCTGCTCGGGGTCGCGGCGCTCGAAGTAGCCGACGCAGTCCTTCCAGACATCGTCCAGCGGGCGCCGGAAGACCTGCTGCTCCAGCTTGGCGCGTTCGGCCGCCGGCAGTTCCTCCAGCCCTTCGTAGGCCTGGTAGAGCTGGTAGAGGCGGCGGGCCCGCATCGGGAAGAACGTGCCCTTCTTGAGCACCTGCAGTTCCACGCCCATCTCGAACATGTCGGCGGCGGGCGCCATCTCACAGTCGGCGATGCCGGCCTCGGCGAGCATCGCCTTGGCCGCCGGGGACGCCCCGGACTCCAGGCAGGACTGGTTCACCGACCCGGTCACGACGTACGCGGCACCCATCGCGAACGTCGCGGCGACGGCGTCCGGCGTCCCTATCCCGCCGGCGGCCCCGATCCTGATCGGCACCACGTAGCGGTGCTCGTGCTGGACGGTGTCGCGCAGCCGCAGGATGGTCGGCAGCAGCGCGGGCAGCGGGCGGCGGTCGGTGTGGCCGCCGGAGTCGGCCTCCACGGTGATGTCGTCGGCCAGCGGCACATGGTGGGCGAGCGCGGCCTGTTCTGCGGTGACCAGGCCCTGCTCCAGCAGAGCGCTGACCAGTACGGCCGGTGCCGGCCGCATGAACCGCTCGGCGGTCTCGGGCCGGGAGACCTTGGCGATCAGCCGGTTCTCGGCGACGACCTGCCCGGCCTGGCCGCGGCGCAGCCCCGCCAGGCGGTAGCGCACCACGTGCGGGGTGAGGCCCATGAACGCCGACGCCTCGACGCAGCGTACGCCGTGCCGCAGGAACAGCTCCACCGCCTCCCGCTCCAACCGGTCCTCGCTGGGGCTGTGGATCAGGTTGACCGCGTAGGGCAGCCCCGGGATCTCGGTGGCGAACCGGGTCAGCGCCTGCTCGATGACCCCGGGCAGCAGGCCGGCGGCGCCGTAGGAGGCCAGGAACCCCTCCCGGGCCAGCGCGATGACCATGTCGGCGGAGGCGATGCCGCCGGCCATCGCGCCGGCCATGTACGGCTGCCGCACGCCGTGTGCGGAACGGAAGGCCGCAGAACCCAGCCGGTGCGGCGGCAGCGGCGGGACGGAGGCGAGCAGCGGCAGCCCGGCGCCGCCGGCGACCGCCGCACCGCCCGAGACCGCGCCGATGCCCTCGGGGGTGACGACGATGCTGCACTGCTCGTCGAGGTTGGCCAGTGCCTGGTAGATCCCGGCCGAGTCGCTGCTCGGGTGCCGCTCGCCATGCCAGCGGAGCGGGACGTCTCGGTGGTCCACGGGTGTCCGGTTCTCCATGGGGGGTCGGTTCTCCATCGGGGAAGCTCCTCGGGCTGTGCGGGCGGGGCCGGTGGCAGGTACGGGCGGGGCGGTCAGGCGCCGGCCGCGGACCGGACCTCGATGGCCACGTCGACGAGTTCGTAGATGCGCAGGCCCGGCTTCCACAGGTCGGCGTCGGCGATCACCAGCAGCCGGTCAGCCTCGCGGCGCACCTCCTTGATGTGCGCGTCGAACTGCATCTCGCCGTCGTTGCGCAGAATCTGGCCGCGGTACTTCCAGGACATCTCGACCCCCTCGGCCATCGCGAAGCGGGGCTGTGCCGTGCCCTCGGCGAGCCCGGTCTCGATGACGAACAGCCGCAGCGCCTGGAGCACCGCCTCCACGCCGAGCGAGCCGGGCATCACCGGATCGCGGTGGAAGTGGCAGTCGAAGTACCACTCGTCGGGGCGGACGTAGCGGTAACCGTGTACGTAGCCGGCGCCGTGCCGACCACCGTCGGCTACCAGTTCGACCCGGTCCACCAGAGCGAAGTTGTCGCCGGGCAGGTGCAGCTCACCGCCGGCGGGGTCGGTGAAGGCCGGTGCGCCGGCGGGCAGTTCGATCCGCCGGATCCGGTCCTCGGCGACCTGCTCCTGCTCGATCCACGGCGGTACGAACCGACCGCTGTCCAGGCCGGCCTGGTTGGCCAGCGCGGCGGCACTGAAGTAGCCGAAGAGGGACTCGCCGGTGTAGAACACCTCGCCGTCCGCGGACAGTTCGTAGCTGAAGTTCTGGAGTACCGCGCCGGAGACGGCGCTGGTCATCAGCAGCTTGGAGGTGTGCCGGATGGTCCTGCCGCGCAGGTCGATGTCCTTGACCAGGGTGGCGCGTCCGTCCAGGTTGCGGATCGCGTACTGCTCGTCGGGCTTGTTGAGCGTGGCCCCGAGGTAGTAGCCGAGGAAGATGGCCGCCTGCAGGGACGACTCCATATACACGCAGTTCGGCATGTACGGCGAGGAGTTCTGCCGGTAGTACCAGGCGTCGGCGGGCGAGTCGTACTCGCAGACCATCACCGAGCCGGGGCTGAGGTCGCCGCGCTTGCCGTCGAGCGACATCACCCGGTCGACGAACTGGAAGTCCCCGTTGGGGATGTACGGCGCCCGGCTGGTGCGGTAGATGTCGAACTCCGGGCCCATCGCGATGCCGAGGTCGCCCTTCGCGGCGTGCGCGAGGTGCATCTCGTTGATCATCGCGGGCTCGCCGTCGCGGTTGGTGCGGCCGAGGAAGGCGGGGAAACCGCCGGCCTCGGGGCGATAGGGGGTGCCTTCCTTCTCACGCACCTGGAGGCCGAGGTTGCGCATCCGGATCACCGGCTTGTCGCCGAGGTAGACGAGGATGTCGGCGACCACTGAGGCGCGCGGCAGCAGGGTCAGCTCCATCACCTCGACCTCGTAGCGGATCTCGCGGTGCGCGGGGGTGATCTGGCCACGTACCTGGACGTCGATCCGCAGGTCGGTCATGGTCTGGAAGCGGGCGTCCGGCAGGGTCAGGTGCATGCCCTGGTGCAGCAGGTAGATCTGCAACAGCTGAACGGCGCCCTCGGCCACGAGCGAGCCGGCGAGCACCGGGTCGTCCGGGAAGTGGCAGGCGAAGTACCACGCGTCCGGCCGGAGTTGCTTCGTCGCGACCAGCTTGCCCAGGCCGCGCGGGCCGCCGGTGCGGTCGATGGTGACGTCATCGACCATCCGCAGCCGCTCGTCGGGCAGCCGCAGCGCCGGGTTGATGCCCGGGGCCTGCGCGTGGTGCGGCCCGAAGACGTCGCCGGGCCGGCCCTGGGCAAGCACCTCCAGGTCGGCGGCGGTCAGACGGTTCTTGTCCGTGGCGGCGAGCGGCTTGAAGTACCCCTTGACCAGCGCCGCCCGCGCGGCCTGCTCCTTGGCGGTGATCACCACGCCGAGCGGGGTGTCCAGCTCCTGTTGGCTGAAGAACCCGGCGCAGGCGTCCTTGAGTTCGAGTATCAGCTCGCCGTCGGCGTAGCAGAGGTAGCTGAAGAAGAAGATAGTGGTGGCGCCCTGGTGGACGAAACGGTCGATGGAGATGTCGTAGCGCAGCGTCTGGCCGGTGCGCGGCAGGCCGCCGTGGAAGATCAGCGAGCTGTCGAGCAGCCGGTAGACCCGCTCCCCCTTGTTCCGGAAGTCGATGCCGAGGTAGCTGACGAGCAGCAGGTCGCACTGCCCGGCCTCGACCGTGACGGCCGGCGGCACACCCCCGTCGACGGCGTACCAGGCGTCTTCCGGCACGTCGTACTCGGTGGTGATGGTGGCGGGTTCGAAGACGCCGGTCGTGCCCTTGAGCGCGGTGACGCGGGTGACGAAGTGGTACGGCTGAGCGGGCAGCCGCACCCGTTTGGCGTAGGAGTCGATGACCTCGAACTCGGGGCCGAAGACCTTGGCGACGGAGCCGGTGGCGAACTCGAGCAGGTCGGCCTCGTCCCAGATCACGCCCGGCCGAGCCTGCGTCGCGGTGGACGCCGCGACAGCGGACGCGGACGCGGGGGCGGTCACGGCGGGGGCGGTCACGGCGGGAGGAGAGGCCGCCGCGGGCACCGCGGCGGCCAGCGACAGTCGGGCGGGCACGGGTGCCACCGCCTGCGGTGCGGCGTGCTGCGGCCCGGCGGCCCGGGCCGGCACGGAGGCGGCGGCCGGTTCGAGCTGCGCCTCGGCCCGGTCCAACATCGCGGACTGGAGCACCCGTTGGGTCTCCATGACCACCGTGTGAGAGGCGAGCATCTGCTCGCGCAGCTCGCGGATCAGGCCGGCCGCGGGCGTCGCGGCAGCCAGGGTGGGCCGGGCGGCCGGGGCTGCGGCCTGCGCGGCGGCCGGAGGGGGTGCGGGCGCGGCCTGCGCGCCATGGACCGCCCGGACGAGAGCGGGCACCGGGGCGTCGGCGTGGCCGCCCCCGGTGGCGGCAGCGTTCGGCGACGGCCCGGCCGGCGCCGGGGGCGCCCACGGCAAAAACGTGATCGGATCACCGTCGAAGGCGATGACCTCCGGGTCGGCGAGGGTCGGATCAGCAGGCATGAGTGCTGGCTCCTCCGGCGGTGCGGACAGGACGGGAACGCTGGGCGGGAGCTGCGCCGACCGCGGGCCGGCGGCGGCGCCGGGGGCACCGGACGTGCTGGGGGCGGCGGCGGACGCTGCCGCAGCCACCCCGCGGGCGATCCGGGAAGGCATCGGGTCGCTGCCGCCCACCCGGAACCGGGTGGCGCCGGCGCGGCGGGCGGCGCCGCGGTCCGGGCCCGCGCCCGGCCCGAGCAGCGCCGTCAGGTCCACCGGCAGGCCGTGGCCGACCAGCCGGGCGATCATCTGCGCGAGGGACTTCGTGGCCGACACGCCGCGCCGGTCCACCGGCGCGGCGACGTGTGGCGCGTCACCGAGCGTGTCGCGGATCCACCGTGAGCAGGTGGCGCTGGGACCGACCTCCAGAAAGTAGCGGAAGCCCCGGTCGTAGGCGGTGCGGACCAGCCGCGGGAAGTCGATCGTCGAGCGCAGCGTGTGGGCGATCCGGCGGGAGACCCGCTCCCGGTCCAGGTCCGCGATCGCCTCGTAGTCGTAGGCGCTGAAAAGTTCCAGGTCACCGATCGACCCGGTGGGGTAGTCGTTGAGCCCGGCGAGGCCGTCGAGTTCGGCGTCCACCACCGGGTTGTGCATCACCACGTTGACCGGCGAGCGCGCCGCGGGGCACTTCAACTCGGCGATCAGCGCCGCACACTGGGCCGGGTCGCCGGCGATCACCAGCTCACCGGGGGTGTTGACGTGCGTGAGGTGCACGCGGTCGTGGCGGGTCAGCGCGTCGCGGACCGGCTGCTCGGCGGAGAGCAGCACGAAGGTGGACCAGACGTCCTTGTCCGGTGTGGCGTCGTGCAGTTGCCACAGCTCGCGCACGGTACGGCGCGGGCCGCACAGCCGGTCCCGGAAGATCGGGGTGCCGCTGATCAGGTCGTCCCGCCGGCCGGCCGGCTGCCAGCCTCCGGTGGCGAAGAGCATGCTGCTCTCGCCGAGGCTGTAGCCGAGGCCGCCGTGCGCGGTGACGCCCAGCACCTCTCGGACCAGGTCGGTGTAGAGGATGGCGAAACTGGTGCCGGTGGCGAGCATGAACGGGATGTCCTCGCTGAGCCGGGTCTCCAGCTGCATCAGGTCGCGCCGCTCGGGGGCGACCTGGGTGCGCGGGTAGAGCTGCTCGGCGCGGAAGAGCCGGGCGGGTTCGTCGGCCTGTGCCTCGAAGCGGTCGAGCAGGCCGGGAAAGGCGCGGAAGAAGTCCTGGCCGAGTCCTGGGTAGGTGTTGAAAGCGCCGGGGTAGACCAGGGCGACCTTGCCGCCCCGGCCGATCGGCCGGGGCGTGCAGAAGGACCCGGCCGGGGTGGCCCACTCGTCCCCGCGGGCGAGCGCGCCGGGCAGGTCGCCGGCCGCGAGCCGCGCCTGTGCCTGCAGCTCGGCGTCGTCCTTGCCGACCAGCACCACCCGCAGCCGCTTCCCGGCCAGGGCGCCGGCCGCCGTACGCGCAAGTCCGTACGGGTCGGCGCCACCGGCCAGCAGGTCGCGGTGCCGCTCGACCGAGGCGAGCAACTCGTCGGCGGTGTCCGCGGCGAGCGGCAGCAGCAGGGGGCCGCCGGCTCGCTGCCAGTCGGTCGGCGCGACCGAGCCGCGGGTGGGGTCGGCGGAGAGCACCGCGTGTCCGTGTGCCCCGCCGCCGCCGATCAGGTCGAGCGCCGCGTACCGGCGGGCGCCCCTGGCCGGGCGCAGCCAGGGCCGGGACGTCGGCGGCACGTAGAGCGCGGAGGCGGCGAAGTCGGCGCCGAGGTCCTGCGCCGGGCGGTTCCAGCCGGTGGTGCCCGGCAGGTAGCCATGGTGCAGGCAGAGCGCGGTGCGGATCAGCCCGGCCATGGCCGCGGCGCAGCCGGCGTCGCCGATCTGCGCCTTGGCACTGCCGAGTGCGACGCTGCCGCCGGCGGGGTACACCCGGGCCAGTGCGGCGAGTTCAGCCCGGTCCTGGACCTCGGTGCCGCCCGCGTGGGCCTCCAGGTAGCCGATGTCACCGGCGGTGATCCCGGCCTCGGCGAGCGCGGCGGTGGCCGCAGCCGCCAGCGGTTCGGCGTCGGCCTCCGGCAGGGCTCCGTCGACCGGGGCCGCGTGCCGCACTGCGATCGACTCCAGCCGCGCGTAGACCGTGCCGGAGCTCTCGCCGGGCCGGGTGACCACGACGGCGCCCGCGCCCTCGCCGATCCGGCGTCCCCGGCTGCCCTCGCCGAAGGTCAGTCCGGCCGCCGCGACGACGTCAGGCCGCAGCAGCAGGTTCTCCGCCGAACCCGCCAGGTCCACCGCGCCGACGAGCACCGCTTCGATGCCGGGGTCGAGCAGCAGCAGCCGGGCGACTTCCAGCGCCTCGGCGGTGCCCGACCCGTCGGAGGAGACGGTGAACGACGGTCCGGTCAGATTCCACAGCGACGAGATCCGGCTGGCCATCACGTTGCCGATGTAGCTGAGGACTTCGTTGGCGACGATCGGGTCGACGACCGCGTCCCGCCCGACCGCGGTGAGCACGGCCCGCTGCTCCTCGGTCAGTTCTATGTCGGCCTGCGCGAACTGCTCGCGCAGGAAGCCGCCGAGGCCGTAACGGGTCAGCCGCGCGTGGGTGTACGGCTCCATCTCCATCGCCACCACCACCGCGATCCGGCGCGGCTCGGGTGCACTGCGGCCCTCGGGCACGACCCGGCTGAAGCCGGCGTCGTGCAGCGCCTCGTCGGCGACCTTGGTGGCCAGCGCGTGCTGGAGGTTGTACGTGCGCAGGTCGGCCGGCGGGATCTTGTGGTCCATGGGGTCGATGCCGACCCCGTCCACGAAGGCACCGTGCGGCAGATCCTGCGGCCCGACGCCGGCGACCTGTTCCAGCGAGCCGCCGAGGGTCTGCTCCAGACCGCGCCAGCGGCGTTCGGGCAGCGGGACGATCGCGTCGGTGCCCGCGTGCACGGCCCGCTCGAACGCGTCCACGCTGTCGAACGAGCCGAAGTGCGCGCCGAGTCCGACCACGTCGAGCGCGGGCAGCACGGCGGCGGTCCCGGTGGTGGCACCGCCGGCGCTGCCCGGTCCTTCGGCGGCGCCGGGGCTGTGGGCGGCGGCCGGCTCCGAGAGCAGCACGTGCGCGTTGGTGCCGCCGAACCCGAAGGCGGAGACCGCCGCGCGGCGCGGCCCGTCGCCCTGCGGCCAGGGGCGGCCGTTCCTGACCAGCACACCGTCGCCCACCCGGCCGTCCTTGGAGGCCACCGGCCGGTCCACGCCGATGGTCGGCGGGATGTGCCCGTTCGCCATGGCCAGCACCACCTTGAGCATGCTGCTCAGCCCGGCGACGGTGAGAAGGTGCCCGATGTTGCCCTTGACCGAGCCGATCAGCGGCACCTTCCCGTGCGCGCCGAAGAACGCGGCCACCGACTCGGCCTCGGTCGAGTCGCCGATCGGGGTACCGGTGGCGTGGCACTCCACGTAGTCGATGGCGGCCGGGTCGACCCCGGAACCGGCGTAGGCCAGTTCGTACGAGTCGAGTTGGCCGCTGCTCTGCGGGACCAGCAGGTGGCGACCGCTGCCGTCGTTGGACAGGCCGATGCCGTCGACGACGGCGTAGATCCGGTCGCCGTCGCGCTCGGCGTCGGCGAGCCGCCGTACCGCGAGCATGCCCGCGCCCTGCCCGGTGAGGATGCCGCCTGACCGGTCGTCGAAGGGCTGGCTGAAGCCGTCACGCGGATAGGCCCGCAGGTCGGAGAAGGACAGGTGAATCAGCGTCGGGTCAGGGGCGCAGACACCACCGGCCAGCACCAGGTCTGCCTGGCCGGCCGCGAGGTGGTCACAGGCCAGCTTGAGCGCGTACAGCGCGGAGGAGCAGGCGGCGTCCAGGGCGTAGCGGGGACCTCCCAGGCCCAGCGCGGTGGCGGTGAGGCTGGCCGGGGAGCCGCTGACCCGCAGATCCTCCGTGGTCAGGCGGTTCGGGTCGACGAGCGCGCCCGGCCGCAGCGCGGCCAGCTCGGGCAGCCCGGCCCTGCGCAGGCCCTCCAGCACCGCCTCCTGGGCCAGGGGTACGCTGACCTGCGCGGAAGTCGGTGTGGGGAAAGAGTAGTTGCCGAGGATCAACCCGGTACGAGCCAGCGTCCCGGGCCGATCCGCGTGGCCGGCGTCCCGCAGCGCCTCCCTGGAGACGTGCAGCGACCAGTGGAAGATCCGGTCGAGGCGGGCGAGGTGGCCGGGGTCGAGGAGGTAGCCGGTCGGGTCGAAGTCGAAGCCGCTGACGAAGCCGCCCCGACTGCAGTAGATGCCGTGCTGCGGATCGGCGTCCCCGGCCTCGGGGGCGGGGCCGAAGACCTCCTCGCCTCCGTCCTTGCGGCTGTCCGTGCCGGAACGGAGGTTCTGCCAGAACTGGGCGGGGGTCTCCGCTCCCGGCAGCAGGCAGGAGAGGCCGACGATGGCGTACTTGCTCATCGGAACTGGGTGTCCCTTCTGGGGTCAGTCGGTCCGGCCGGCAGGCGTGATCGGGGCGCCGGCCGGACCGACCGGGTCAGGCGTGTCCGTCGGATGCGGGCGGTCAGCTGGCCGCGAACTTGGCCGCGAGCTGCGGGGCGGAGACCACCGAGACCGCGTCGAAGCGGGCCAGGACCAGCCCGTCGGGGGCGCAGGCGGTGATGGTGAGGGAGGCCGCGCTGCTGTTGCCGTTGCTGCCTGCGGCGGGCTCCACCACGATCAGGAACGGCTCTCCGTCCGGCAGCCGGCGGTACAGGTCGGCCCGGCCCACCGCGAGCGGCAGTCCGGCGGTGCCGTGGAAGAGCTTCACCCAGACCAGCCCTGCCTGGAGCAGCAGGTCGGAGGTGCCGGGTGCGTAGCGGAAGCCGCCGAAGGCGCCGCCGGCCGGCCGGTGTTCTGGCAGCGAGCACTCCAGGACCAGCCGGTCCCGCGCCTCGCTCAGCACCCGGCGCACCCCGCGCAGCGACGGCCCGTGGAAGAGGGTGCCGTCGGCGTAGAACCCGGCGGCGTCCTGTCCCCCGCCCAGCGCGGGCAGCCCGGCCAGCGCGGCCTCGGCCGGCTCGGCCTTGGCGTCGACCACGGCCGCGTAGTGCGGCCGCAGGCTGCCGTCCGCGCCGGTGGAACGGATCGCCACCCGTACCGCGTCGCCCGCCGGGCTCAGTACCAGGCGTACGGTCTCGGGCTGCGTACCGTCGAAGACGATCCCCTTGTGCACCGCGAAGTCCCGCACCTGGGCGACCGGGACGCCGCCGACCCGCTCGACCGCGCCGATCGCCCAGCCGAGCGCCACAGCCGCCGGGAGCACCGGGTCCGCGCCGATCACGTGGTCGGTGACGATCGGGTCGCCCGCCAGGCCCGCCAGGTCGCGCTCGACGGTGACGTCGGAGGCGAGCACGACCGCCTCCCGCTCGGAGAGCGGGGTGGTCGGGCCGAGCACGGTCACCACGTCGTCGGCGTGCTCCGCGGAGAACTGCTCGGCGAACATCCGGGTGCCGGTCTCCACCGGGATCAGGGTGATGCCGCGCTGCTCGAAGACCGCCTTGATCTCCGGGGAGACCATGCCGCTGTCCCAGGCGCCCCAGTTCAGCGAGGTGACCCTGGCCTGCGGATGGCTCTGCTTCCAGGCGGACGCCCAGGCGTTGAGCACCTCGTTGGCCATCGCGTAGTCGGACTGGCCCCGGTTGCCGAAGAACCCGGCCACCGAGGAGAAGAGCACCAGGTGGCGCAGCGCGTCCTCGGGCAGCGCGGCGACGACCGAGCGCAGCCCGGACAGCTTCGGCGCGAAGACCCGCTCGATCTCGGACGCCTTCTTGTTGGCGATGAGCTGGTCGGCGAGCACCCCGGCGCCGTGCACCAGGCCGGTGATCCGCTCCCGGTAGGGCGCCAGCGCGGCGGCGGTGGCGGCCTGGTCGGTGATGTCGACCGCGAGGTACTCCGCCTCGCTGCCGGCGGCCCGCACCTCCTCCAGCGTGGCTGCGATCTCGCGGATGCCCACCACGGTGCGGTACAGCTGCTCGACCCGCTTCGGGGTGGGCTTCTCGCCGCCCGCCTTCAACTCGCCCGCGGCGGCGGCCTTCAGGCCGGCGTCCGCCACGCCCCGGGCCCACGCCGGCTCCTCGCCGAGCGGAGTACGGCCGAGCAGCAGCAGCCCCGGACGGTGCTGCCGGGCCAGCTCGGCGACGCAGGCGGCGGTGATGCCACGCCCGCCGCCGGTGACCACCAGCAGGTCGTCGGAACCGAGTGACGCGGTCGCCCGGCCCGGCGCGGCCAGCGGCCGGTCGGCCAGCGTGAGGCCGACCCGCCGGGTGCCGTCGCGGCCCACCTGAACCGGCTCGGTGCCGGCCGCGTGCACCTCTTCGAGCACCTTGGTTGCGGCAGCGGCGGGAGCGAGGGCGGGGGCGAGGTCGACCGCGCGGCAGAACAGCTCGGGGGCCTCCACCGCGAGGGTCTTGACGAGCCCGGCCACACCGCCGGCGGGTGTCGAATCCGCTGCCACACCGTGCAGTCCGAAGGCGCCGTCGAGCCGGGTGACGGCCACGAAGGCGGCCCTGCCGAACGCGGCGGCCTCGGTCAGCGGCTCGACGACGTGCTTGGCCAGCAGCAGCGAGTGCCCGAGGCGGCGCACCCCTTCGGTCCAGTCGCCGCCGGGGGCGGTGGTGAGGTCTAGCACCAGGCTGATCCGGTCGGCGAGCGCCTCCTCGACGCGGACGGACAGTTCGGTGA
This sequence comes from Streptomyces sp. IBSBF 2435, assembly GCF_036815005.1. Lineage (NCBI taxonomy): Bacteria > Bacillati > Actinomycetota > Actinomycetes > Kitasatosporales > Streptomycetaceae > Streptomyces > Streptomyces sp. IBSBF 2435. Next base: position 45,040 of record NZ_JAJSYW010000015.1, read on the forward strand.
CGCCCCAGCCGGTGAGCGCGTGGTCCTGGACGCCCGACGCCCGCTCGGGGACACCGGGCAGCCGCAGGACGTGCACCTTCCAGCCCTGCTCCGCCAGGCGCTCGGCGAGTATCGGGGTGAGGTCGCCGCCGCTGTCGACAAGCAGTGCGCCCGAGCCCTGCGGGTAGGCGCCGACGAGCCGGTCCGGCTCGGGCAGGGTGGTCAGGGCAGCCTGTGCCCGGCCTATCCGGCCGCGCGGCTCGGCAGAGGCGGTGGAGGAGGCGGCCGCGGGGGCGGCGGGTGTGCCTGACGGGGTGGTGGCGGAGGCGTCCGTCCCTGCCACGAACGCCACGATGTCGCGCAGGGTGCGCAGTTCGGCCAGCGCCTCAGGACCCGCAGAGGACTCCACCGAGAACCGCTGCTGCAACACGCCCATGATCTCGACCCGCTTGATCGAGTCGATCCCCAAATCCGCCTCGACATCCATATCCAGCTCAAGCATCTCCGCCGGATAACCCGTCTTCTCCGCCACCACACCCAACAACGCCGACTCCACCGCACCCGCGTCCACACCCGACGCAACCACAGCAACAGGAACCGCGACAGACACCGAACCCGCCGCACCACCCGCACCCGGCACAGCAACAAACTCCACGATGTCACGCAGGGTGCGCAGTTCGGCCAGCGCCTCAGGACCCGCAGAGGACTCCACCGAGA